>JBPCLS010000405.1:0-10956 GCA_051003055.1 Casimicrobiaceae bacterium | reverse complement strand
CCGCTTCTCCCAACAGCGTGGCGCCGAAGCCCAAGGTGATGCCGTGCACGCTTCCGAACGCCAGATTCACGGCGGCGATGCCGGCGAGAAGCCCGGTGGCCGCTGGCACAACGCACAAAAATACGATCGGTAGAGAGCGATACATCCACAGGAGAATGCCGACAATCAACACTAGGGAAATCGTCGAAAGCCGAGCAGCATCGGCGGCGATCAGCTTGCGACTCTCCAACGCCAATGCACCCGGACTGGAGAAGCGCAGTTGTGCGGTCGTGCCGCGACTCGCCTCAACGAATGCGCGGGAAAGCGCCGCTACCGCCACTTGTTGGCCCTCGAGATCCGAACCGGCGGCGCGTGTTTGCGCGACGAGCAGCGCGGCACTCGCATTCTGGTTGAACCACACGCCATGCACGCGCCGCGGTTGGGCAGGGGCGTCAAGTGTGGCGAGGAGGTGCAATGTCTCGCCGGTCGGATCGGTTTGTAGCCAGCGTTTTTCCAGCACTCCTGCGCCGCCGGCAATGCCTTCCAGCCGTTCCTCGAGCGCAGCGCGCAACGCCGCCGTCTCGAAATGCCGCGGTTCGACTCTATCGGAAAGGACGTAGCGATAGCGTTCGAGCAGTTCGAGCTCGCGTCTGCCCATGCCACCACCGCCATTGGCGACATAGCGAAACGCCGGGTCTTCCGTCAACCGACGCACAAGTTCGCGGCTCGTCTCCGCCAAGCGCTGCGGCGCGTCTTGCGCGATCTCGATCAATAACAGACGGCTCGTCACACCTTCGCGCAGTTCCTGGCTAAATATCCGCTGCGTCTCGGTCATTCCCTTGGGCAGGAATGCGGAAAAATCAGCGTCGATCCTTCCCGCCGTGGCGAGGTAAACGATGAGCGCCGCGACGAACACAGCCCAACCGGCGATGCTCGCCGCGCGTGGGCTCATCGCGGCGCGACGGGTAGTTTCGTTTCAATCGGCGTTATGATCATGACCGACCGGTCGCCACCGGCCTCCTCGATCTCGATGGCGGTCACACGAGCCTGCGCGCCATCGAGCTCGATGCGCTTGATCAGTGCCGCGAAGTCGCGATCGCGCGGGGTCAGCTCCAGCTTCCAACGCGCTTTATCTCCGCTGGTGCGCGAGTGAAAATGCCGGTTAAGCGTCTCCGCATCGCCGGCCAAGGTGGCACGAATGGCGGCCACCCACGCACCGGCCGCCGGTTGGCTCGCCAGATCGATCGCGCGCTTGCCGCGCCTGGTTTCGACCGTCAGATCGTTGCCGACGATTTCGATCCGTTCGTAAAAGGGCGTTTCCACGCGCATCTCGAGCCGGTCGGGACGGACGTACTGCAGTACGCCTCGCCGCACGAGCGGTGTGGTCAGAGAGGAAACGTGCTTGGTTTCCTCGAACGCCACGCTGCTCGCTTCGACGCGCCGGAGGATATCGGTCAGTTCCTGCAAATCGAAGGCGAACACAAGCTGCGGCGCCACGACCAGGACGAACGCGAGACGCACACAAGTCCTGCAACCGGCGCGTGCCGCGGCGCGCGCCGCGGTGCTCAATATCGGCTCAGCGCGATTGCGCGTCACGCCAGAAATCAAAAAAATTGAACCAGTTGTACGGCGCATCGCGGCATTGGTGTTCGAGCCATTGCGCATACCGCTGGGCGTGCGCCGAAAGCGTCGCCCCGTCGTCGCGCGCTCCCAACGCAATGCGCTCCGCGAACGGTTCGAAGCGAATGCGGTAATGGTTGTCGCCGCAAGCGACGGCAGAGAACAGCAGGACAGGCGCCTTCAACAGCGCAGCCATCTGGTAGGGGCCGCCGGGGAAAAGCGCCGCATCGCCTAAAAACTCGCACGGCAGCAGTTTGTCGCCCGCGACGACGCGGTCGGCGAGCAGCCCTACGATCTCGCCTCGCGCGAGCGCTTCCGAAACCTTCAGCATCGTTTGCGGCTGCCCGAGCGTGATGACCTGTTGCGGGAGGTCGTCGTTCAGCGCGCCCAGGACGCTGTTCAATTTTGCCGCGTTCCGCTCGTGCATCAACACGCGAACCACGACCGGACTCTCCGCACGGCCGAGGACACGCAACACGTCGAAGCTACCGAAATGCGCTCCCAGCAGCAGACAGCCGCGCCGGCGCGCCAGCGTCTCCCGGACCAGTTCGATACCTTCGACGTCGACTTCGAATCGATCAGCGCGGCCGGACAGGAAGTAAACGCGATCGAGAATCGTTGCGGCGAAACAGTGGTAGTGCGCAAACAACTCGCGTACGCCGGGCGTGCGGCCAAGCGCACGGCGCAGATAATTGTACGACGCACGCCGCGACTCTTTCGAGAACGTCAGAAAATAGCCGCAGATCGGATACAACAGCGCCCGCCCCACCGGGCGTCCGAGCGTCAAGGTCAGCTTGACGATCAGCCGCATCAGTGTGCGGCTGCCCCTCTCTCGCTGCGCCAGCCACAGCGGATGCGTCGTCACGCCGGCACCGTACTCATCGAACAGAGGAAGCGGCCGATCACCGCGTTGCGCCCGGCAGCATCGATTGCGAAACGAGCGATCGGGGCGTCGGCCAGGTCGACCTTAATATCCAGCGGTTCACCGGGCGCCACTTGGGCCAAGAATTTGACTTGTGGACACGCATTCACGCGGTACCCGTTCTGCGCGAGCAGCGTCTCGATCAATTCCAGCAGCACCACTCCGGGAACGATCGGATGCTCGGGGAAATGGCCAGGCAACGTCGGATGTTTGGGCGAAATACTCGTGCGCAGCAGCAGCGGAGCGACGGCGGCGGCGCCGGACTTCGCAGGCTGGCGCCCGGAGGTCAGCAACGCGAGCAAATCGGCGTGCGGCAGTTTGCCATTCGCGTCGCGCGGTAGCGCCGCGACGATCAGCAGCGGCCGCGGCAGGAACGCCGGGTCCACCGACCGCGCGAGGCTTGCGCGCACGGAAACCGCAGAGAGTCCCGGCGCCACGACTGCGCCCGCAAGCCGGGACGCATCCGGAGCCGGCAAGAACACCACACCATCGCGCACGCCGGGAATCTGCAGCAATTCGCGCGTGAGGCCGGAGAGCGAGGCGCGCTTGCCGGCGATCTTGACCATGTCGTCATCGCGCCCCAGCAGTTCGAAGCGTCCTCTGCCGTCACGATCAACCGGCGCTTCCGGACGCAACCGATCGGTGAGGATCAGCGGATGCGGTAGATGCCCGCCGGCCACCTGGGTTGCACCGTCGGCGATGGCGGCGAATGAAATCCCGGCGGCCGGCGTGAAGTATGTCGATCGCGCAGGCCGTCGCGTCGCCAGAATACCGCCCTCGGTGCAGCCATAGACTTCTTCGACTGGTACCTGCCAATCGCGCTCGATGGAATGCGCCAGCGCGGGGTCGAGCGGCATCGTCGCCGAGATGATGCGAGCAAGCCGCGGCACCGAAGTCAACTCTCGATGAAACGCGTGCAACTGCAGCGGCGTCGTCATCAACCAGACCTGGTCAACCCCAAGTGACGCTGCCATGCGCAGCGCGCGTGCAAGATCCGCGGGCAGCGCCGGCCTCGCTTCCAGCACGGGACGGCCCGATTGCAACGGCAGCATGCACGTCGTTTCGAATCCGAACATATGTTGCGGAGGTACGGTGCCGAGTATCGCCACCCCGGAGGGCGGAGCGCCGAACGAGCGCAAAAACGTCTCGGCCCCCTGCCACAATTCACCCCATTCTTTGGCATGCGGCTTTGGCGCGTGCGTCGAACCCGACGTGAATAGGACCGCTGCCGTTTGCGTCGCCGCAATGGCTGGCGGCGGCCAGGCGGTTGCGTCACCCATTGCGTCGAGCTGCGGTGAAACGGCGCAGCACGCCCTGTCCCCTATCTGATCGCCCTCCCCGACGGTGTCGACCAGGCAATAGCTATTGGGATACGCGGCTAGAAGCTCATCGAGCGTGCGGGCAAGCCGCGTCGAAGGCAGGATGAGCGTTTGTCCGGCGAGCAGCGCGGCCGCGCTCGCCAGCAGAAAACCAGTCGTGCTTTCGCACAAATTGAACGCGTATCGTGCTGAAGGGACGCGCGCCGACAGCGCAGCCGCCGCTGCACAGAACGCTTGCGCCGACAGCGGCCAGCCGTCGTGCCACGCGAGCGTCGCTTCCGGGCTAAAGCCGCGCAACAGCGGCAACGTCACCGCGCTCATTCTCGGGCACGAAAGGCGGCTCGCACCAACGCCAATTGCCGCAGCGGCGATACGTAAGGTCGATCCGGAAAGCGATGGCGGCGATACAGGTATTCGAGAGCAAACAGCAGCGCAATGCACAAATAGCTTCCCACCGCCGTGAACCAGGCCCACGCAGCGTGTGCGCCAATCGCGAGCAACGCGCCCGAGATCACCGCCATCACGACAAAAAATGCTGTCCATACCCATGTCAGTTGCCGCGTGTACGTGACAACTTCGACGGGCATCGGCTGGTCCCCCCACCGGGCGAAACGCGTGATCAATGCCTCACGACCCGGCGCCAAGGTTCGCGCAAAAAACCAGGCCAATAGCAGATTGATCAGAATGGGCAGCAGAAAAAACGGCGCTGCCCCTTGCGGAACAAGAGCGGCAAGCACACAGAGCGCCACCAGGGCGACGATGCCGGCGATCCGTCTCTTTCCGGAAAGCGCGCGCGCACAGACGTACAGCAGCGCACACCCCATGAGCAGCAACGCCAGATAGCGTTGTTCACCGGCATGCGCGACATACACGAGAAACGGATAGGCGATCATCGCGACCGCCGCCGCAGCGCCGCCAAGCCAGCTTGCCGGCGGATGCGCAGCGGGCACCGGCAATTGACCGTCGTCAGCGCCAGCGCTATTGCTTGCGGTGTTCCGCGACATGGTTCGTGAGCGCCCGCAACGACGCAAAGACATTCTTGCTTTCCACATCGTCGGAGCGCAGCTCCACGCCATAGCGCGTCGAAACGGCAACCGCGATTTCCAGCATGTCGATCGAATCGAGGCCGTATTCGTCGCCGTAAAGCGGCGCCGTAGGATCGATGTCCTCCGGCCGCACTTCGAGCGACAGTGCCTGGACGATCAACTCGGCGATTTCGCGTTCCAATTCGTTCATGGCGATCAGCCAAACCCTACCAGGCTAGCGGCGAAAACAATGGGCATAGCGCACGGACTTCGTCGCCGCTGGGCAGGTCGGCCATCGTTGCCAGTGGTTTGCGCATCTAAGGTCCCTAAGGGGCATCGGATGTCCCCAAGGAAACTGGTGCGTCATGCCCGTGCCCGAGCTTGCACCGGCTTTCGGAGCGATGAGACTTCGGGACTAGTGGCTGTAACGGGTGAATCGGACGTGAACGCCAGTATCAAAATCGCTTAAATTGTAGCATGCCCGTCCTGACGATTCGCGAGCGGGGACGGGCGGCGTGAGCCTGGCCGTGTGAGCGGCGAGCAGGGGCCCCGCTTGCGGGGATGCGAGCAATCGCGAATCACGGCACGAGGACGACACGTAAGCGTCACGGCCTCGCACTCGGCGCCCATGGAGTCCGAGGAAGTAGGCGCCCCACGTGGGGATGCCACCCGGGCGAATCGACGCACGAGGCCGACGCGCGATCAACACATCCCATCACCGTACAAAGAGGCCGAGCATTGGCAATCGCATTCTCGCGATGCCAAGGCGTCCGCAGATCTCCTTGCGCGATGCGCCGAGCTCTCGCAGGAGACAAGTGCGCTGATCCTCTATTTCGCGGTGTGCCAGACGTTGTTGACGCCGTCGCCGGTCTTGTCACCGGGCTTCGTATCCTTGTTCCACGTGTACAGCGGCTTCCCCTTGTACGCCCACTGCTTGGCGCCATCGTCGCGCATGACGACCGTCCAATCGCCGGTGGCTTTGGCGTCGCCGGTCGCCATCAGCGGCGGCCAGTTGGTGGCGCATGGGCCATTGCAGGTGCTCTTGTCGCCGGTGCCCCGGTCGAACGTATAGAGCGTCATGCCGGCGGAGTTGCTGAGCGTGCCGTCGGCGGCGGTTTTCGCGAGCGCTTGTTGCGCGCCGGCGGCGAACGACACTGCAAAGGTCGCCGCAAGCAATGTGGTGGAGCAGAAAGAGCGGTACTTGGCGATCATTTGGTTTCTCCTTTGCAAGTGCTTACTTGAATGGAACGTTACCCCAAGCGCGGCCGCAGAATGTGACGCATCGGCCGATGGCCGAAAGACTACAACAAAATCAGCGTGGCAAGTCCCAGGAAAATGAAAAACCCCCCCGAATCCGTGACGGCGGTGATCAGCACGGACGAGCCGAGCGCCGGGTCGCGTTCCAGTTTGAGCATGGTCATCGGAATGAGGACTCCCATCAACGCGGCGAGCACCAGGTTCAACGTCATGGCGAGCACCATGACCAAGCCCAGCGCCACGTCTTTGTACAGCAAGGTCGCGACAACGCCCATCACGCCGCCCCAGATGAGTCCGTTGAGCAGCGCCACCGATATTTCCTTTTGGATCAGCTTCTGCGCATGCTCGCGCGCAAGCTGGCCCAGCGCAACCGCGCGCACGATCATCGTCGTCGTCTGGTTACCCGAATTGCCTCCGATGCCGGCGACGATCGGCATCAGCGCAGCCAATGCGACCAGCTTTTCGATCGAGTTCTCGAATACGCCGATGACGCGCGACGCGATGAATGCCGTGACCAGATTGACCGCCAGCCATGCCCAGCGATTGTGAAACGACTTCCACACCGACGCGAAAACATCTTCTTCTTCGCGCAGACCGGCTTGTGCGAGCACTTCGTCTTCACCGCGCGCCCTGACGAAGTCCAGAATTTCGTCAACGGTCACCCGACCCACCAGCCGATCGTTGGTATCGACAACCGGTGCGGAGACTAGATCGTAACGCTCGAATGCGGACGCCGCCTCGTTGGCCTTTTCGTGCTGCTGCAGCTTGACGACCGGCGGATGCATCACCGTTTCCACGAGCACGTCGGGCTCGGTGACAATGAGTTTATTGACGGGCAGCACACCCAACAGCCGTTCCTCGCGATCGACGACAAAGATCTGGTCGGTCTGCGACGGCAGCTCGTCGAAACGACGCAGATAACGGAGGACGACTTCCATGGTTACGTCGGGCCGCACCTGCACATCTTCGAAATCCATCAGCGCGCCGACCATATCATCGTCGAAGGACATCGCCGCGCGCAACTGTTCGCGTTCGTCGACGGGCAGGCTCTGGAATACGTCATCCATCACCTCCTGCGGGAGATCGGGCGCGAGCGCGGCGATCTCGTCGGTCTCGAGCGTTTCCGCCGCGGCGACCAGCTCCTCCGTGTCCATCGAGGAGATCAGCGATTCGCGAACCGCGTCCGAGACCTCGAGCAGGATCTCGCCGTCACGCGACGCGCGGACCAGATCCCAGATATAGAGCCGCTCGTCGAGGGGCAGCGCCTCGAGGATGAACGCAATGTCGGCCGGATGCAGCCGGTCGAGACGGCGCTGCAAGTGCGCCTTGTTCTCTTTGGTGACGAGGCTTTCGGCGAGCTCGCCCGATCCAGTGCCGTCGTCTAACGGGGCGTGTTCGAGTTGATCAAAGACCAGTCCCTCGACGAGGCGATTCTTCCGCAGCAGCGCCGTAATTTCGGCGAGCGCATCCTGCACGCGTTTCCGCGCTTCAGGGCGATCTGCCGCCCGTTCGGCAACTTTCGCGTCGACAATCTCGGACATGGGCGCACGACGGACAATTCGAACACTAAGGACGGTCCGCATTGTAACCGCGGGAAAACGGTGGGCGAGCGAGTTTGCACGTCGCGTCAAGACGATGACACGCCTGTCCGGACCCTTACGGTGAGGCCCCGCCCCTTACAGACAGACGAAGTTAAGGAACTTCGGCCGCCGGCATGCGGGCGACGATGATCCCGGTCTTTTTGCGCAGCCCCGGCGCACCCGGATTGCGTTCGTAGAAACGCGGGTTCGGCGCCATCGCGGCAAGGCGCGCCGCCTGCTCGGCTGAAAGTCGGGCCGCGGACACGCCGAAGTAGCGCTGCGCCGCGGCTTCGGCGCCATAGACGCCCGTGCCCCACTCGATGACATTCAGATAGATCTCGAGAATCCGCTGTTTTGGCAACAGCGCTTCGAGCATCAGCGTGATCACGGCTTCCTCGCCCTTGCGCCAGTAGCTCTTCACAGGCGACAAGAAAAGATTCTTGGCGAGTTGTTGCGTGATCGTCGAGCCGCCGGCGACGACGCGGCCACGCTTTTGATTCTTTTCCAGCGCGATCTGGATTCCGTCCCAGTCGAAGCCTTCGTGCTCGATGAATTTTGCGTCTTCAGCGGCGATCATCGCGCGTTTCAGGTTGGGCGAAATCCGTTCGTACGGCACCCACGCATACTTTGGTTCAGCGCCCGGACTCTTGGCCCGCACTTCAGCCATCCGGTACGACATGAACGACGTTTCGCCGATCGGATGATCGCGCCACCACAGAATGCACGCGGCAAACCACAGGTGCACGAGCACGATGAACGCCGCCAGGGCTGCCAGCGTCCATACCAGCCACGTCATGACTCCCAAGCGACGGTGCGCGGAGGCCATTAGCGCGACGCACTTAACAATGTGAACAGCGGCCCGGTTTCGGGCCGAACACCGCGCCAGAACAAAAAACTCTCGGCGGCCTGCTCGATCAACATGCCCAGTCCGTCGTGCACCCGTGCGGCTCCGCGCGCCTTCGCCCAGCGTTGAAACGCCGAGGAAGATTCGCCGTAGACGAGATCGCAGCCCAGGCCGCCGGCAGTGAAGCCAACGGCCGGCCATGCAACATCGTCCGCGGGATCGAGGCTCGCGCTGGATCCGTTGATGACCACGTCAAAGCGGCGGCCCGCGAGTTCATCAATGCTTATCGCGACAATGGGGCCGTGCGACGCAAACTGAACTGAAAGCGCTTGCGCCTTCGCCGCGGTCCGATTCGCGACGACCAACGTCCGCGGCGACGCCGCAAGCAGCGGACCGAGAATGCCGCGGACCACACCGCCCGCACCCAGCACCAACATTTCGCGGTCCGTTAGCGTGACGCCGCAGTTGACGCAGAGATCGCGCACCAGGCCGGCGCCATCGGTGTTGTCGCCGTGCCATCCGTCCCCGTCACGCCGCAGCGTATTGACGGCGCCGGCAAGCCGCGCGCGTTCGGTGAGATCGCGGGCGAGGCCAAGCGCCTCGACCTTGAACGGCACAGTGACGTTCACACCCTTGCCGCCGGAGCGCGCAAATGCTTCCACCGTCGTTGCGAACGCATCGAGCGGGGCAAGCAGTCTTTCGTAGGTGAGTTCCTGGCCGGTCGCGCGCGCGAACGCTGCGTGAATCTCCGGCGAGCGGGAATGAGCAACGGGATTGCCGACGACAGCGTAGCGATCGATCATGGCTGGTGGCCTTTAAGCCACTAGCGTAACGCACAGCGCTCGCCGCTACGCGGTCAGGAACCTCTGATTAAGTCGCGCGCGCTTGCGACGGGCAGCTTTTCGGGATGGGATACCGCAGTTGCCAAATGAGGCGGCGAGCGACGTTAGTTCGCCACGAGCGCGTCGCCCTTGGTGAAAGTCCAGGTCCGCGTGATGTGCAGAATATCGGTATCGCGTCTGATATCCGGCGAAAACGACGCGAACGGGCCGGACATCTCGACGATTTTCTTTGCGGCTGCGTCGAGTATCCGGCTGCCCGACGTGCGATTGACCTCGACGTTCTCGACGCTGCCATCGCTGCGGATCGAGACGGTGAGCAACAGGCTTCCATACACGCGTTGCTGACGCGCGGCCTCAGGGTAGTTGAGGTTGCCGACACGCTCGATCTTGAGCCGCCAATCCTCGACATAGCGCGCAAAGCGGTACTCCTCCGCCCGCGCGCCGACAAAGCGGCGCTTCGGCCGCTGTTGGTACACCTCCATGTCCTTCGCGATCTGCGCTTCCAGTCGCATCGCTTCAAGTGTGCGCTGCATGAGCTCGCTAGCGGTTGGCAATTCCGTCGGCTCGGTGGCCTCGGTCGGTTTCGGCTGCACCGGCACGACTGGTACGGACTGCAACTGCGTCATGAGTTCCTGCGTGTCGTGCTCCAGCTTTTCCACACTTTGCGTCGCGACTGTGACTTGCTGTTCGGGGTTGCTCCTCGGCAAGACAGGTAGCGGTGTCTTCGCCCTTCGGGGGGCATCGGTGTTACCGCCGCCGTCGAGGTTCACCTGCGCCAGGATGTCCGCCTTCGTGGGTTTGGCCTGCGTTTTGGCGTTGACCAGCGCCACTTCCAGCGGCGGTCCCTTGTCGCTCAAGTGGCGCAGATCGAAAGGCCGGAAATGGATCGTGAGTGCCACCGCATGCACGAACAACGAAACACCGATCGCGATTCCGACCAAACGGTCATGCCGCGGCGAGGCAAGTGCCTCAGGCGGGATACGAGCGGGAGGCAGCGCGCCGGCGGGCGACAAACGCGCCGTACGCGTGGGAGTTGCGGGGGTCGGCGGCTCGAGCGGCCGGACTAAAGCTGCGACGATCTTCGGCTTGAGCGCACGCACCGACGACGTGTTCTTGAGCGGCGGAGAATCCGGACCTTTGGGGCGGGTTGCCGGAACGGCGATCACCCGCGGCCGTTTGGGCGGCGCGGGGACTACTTCGGCTTGCTTCGGCGGTGCGGCACGTGGCGGCAAAATTCGACGCCTTGCGGTAAACAGGACCGCATCTATTGTAACGCGTTTCATGCCGATGTCATGTCGTTCACCGCACCGGGTTGTTCTAGGCGGACGAGCTGTTGCAAACGCGGCCGGCTCGAGGACGCCGGCAGTCCACATGATCAGGGAGAGAGCAAAATGTACCGCGCCAAGATTTGGTCTGATCCGCGTTAGTTACTCGTATACACCAGTAGTGTCCCAACGTTATTCGAACAGGATCAACTGCTTATCGGAAATGCGCGCGATGTCGTCGGTCACGATTTTCGCAAGTAGCTGATCCAATGGCAATC
Organism: Casimicrobiaceae bacterium; assembly: GCA_051003055.1. Lineage (GTDB taxonomy): Bacteria > Pseudomonadota > Gammaproteobacteria > Burkholderiales > Casimicrobiaceae > VBCG01. Next base: position 25 of record JBPCLS010000405.1, on the reverse strand, counting down.
GTTCAAACATGGTCAAGCTCAGGAT
>JBPCLS010000404.1:0-3255 GCA_051003055.1 Casimicrobiaceae bacterium | reverse complement strand
GCGCATCCGGCGGTCGATGTCTACGTTTCAGCGGACGATCGCCTCGTCGAACTGACGCGCGGCGACGTCGATGTTGCGGTCCGCTACCTAAGCGATACCCGTGCGCCGGCAGACGCCGCTCGGCTTTTTGGCGAACGCTTGTTGCCCGTGGCGAGCCCGAAGCTCGTCAAGCGCGCGGGCACGCCACTCTCGCGGCCGGAGCATTTGGCGCATCACATACTGATTCATCTCGATGATCCGAATGCCAGCATGCCTTGGCTCAACTGGCCGGCATGGCTGGCGGCGAACGGTCTGCCGGATTTGAAGCCCGCCGGGGCGCTGCGCTTTTCACTCTACGACCAGGTGATCCAAGCGACTCTGGGCGATCAGGGAGTGGCGCTTGGGCGGATACCGTTGATCGCTGAGTTGCTGCGCGATGGCCGTTTGATTGCACCATTTCCCAAACGGTACGATTCGCCGCGTGGCTATTTCGCGTTGACCGCTCCGCATGCGATGGCGCGCGCGGACGCGCGCTACTTCGTCGCGTGGCTTGGCCGGGAAGCCGCCCAGGTGGCGGGAAGCTCCTCCTCAGGTCCCGTGCGCCGCGGTCCCGTCAACCCACCGCAACGTTCATAGCGTCGACCTTCGCAGGCCGGGTTGGAAAAAATTCGGCGAAACTTATCCTTCAGATGATTGCGCCACGCGAATCTCACCGTCACGACACACTGATCCCATCGCAGTGGGTCGCGCGCTTTGCGCATCTGATTGTCCCGGGCACGCGGGTGGTGGATCTGGCGTGCGGACATGGCCGGCACGCGTTGTTTTTCGCCGCGCGCGGGGCGAAGGTGCTGGCTGTCGACCGTGATCCCGTAGCGCTGGCGACGATCCCCGCGATGCCCCATATCGAAACACGGACACTCGATCTCGAGCAGGGCGCATGGCCGTTCACCGGCGAGCGCTTTGGTGCGATTGTCGTCGTGAATTATTTGCACCGCCCGCTGTTCGCGCAATTGCGGATGTCGCTCGCCGACGACGGCGTGTTGCTGTATGAAACATTCGCGATGGGCAACGAAGCGTTCGGGCCGCCGCGCAACCCGAACTTCCTACTGCGGCGCGACGAATTGTTGGCGGTCGCGGCGTTGGCTCCGGCGCTGACCGTCATCGCGTTCGAACAGGGCCTCGTGCTGGATGTGGGTCGTTCCGCGGTCGTGCAGCGGCTGGCGGCGGTGGGCGCGGCGCGCGCGTGGCCTGCGGGCTTAGTTTGACGACCGAATGACCGCATGCCTTGCTCATCGAATCGGGTAAAATAGACCATTTGCTTGCATGCCTACTGAATGCTGACCGGAAGCCTTGTCGCGATCGCCACGCCGATGCACAGCGGCGGCGCGCTCGATCTCCCCGCGCTCGCCAAACTCATTGATTTTCACGTCGCCAACGGCACGTCGGGCATCGTCATCGTCGGCACGACCGGCGAATCGCCCACCGTCGGTTTCGACGAGCACTGCCTGCTCATCAAGACCGCTCTTGAATACGCCGGCGGCCGCATTCCGGTGATTGCCGGAACCGGCGCCAACTCAACGGTGGAGGCCGTCGAGCTCGCCGCCTATGCCGCGCAATGCGGTGCGCATTCTCACCTGTCGGTCGTACCGTATTACAACCGGCCCACGCAAGAGGGCTTGTATCGGCACTTTCGCACCATCGCCGAGAAGGTATCGCTGCCGATGATCGTCTACAACGTGCCGAGCCGCACGGTGGCCGATCTCGCGACGGAAACGGCGCTGCGGCTTGCCGACGTTTCCGGTATCGTCGGCATCAAAGACGCGACGGGGGACTTAAGTCGCGGCAGCGAATTACTCAACTCTTTAGCGCTAAACCGTAGGCGCGACTTTGCCGTGTATGGCGGCGACGACCTCACCGGCTTGCCGCTGATGCTCATGGGCGGCCACGGCGTGATCTCGGTCACGGCCAACGTCGCGCCGAAGCTGATGGGCGAGATGTGCGCTGCCGCGCTGGCGGGTGACGTCGCGACCGCGCGCGAGAGCAACAATCGCCTGCTTGGTCTGCATCGCAAACTCTTCGTCGAAGCGAACCCGATCCCCGTGAAATGGGCGCTCGCCGAGATGGGCCTTATCCACAACGAACTGCGGCTGCCGCTGACGCCGCTTTCGCCGCAATTTCACGATACTGTCCGCACAGCGTTACGCGACGCGGGCTGCCTCAATTGAATGAAGGTCGACCCATGAAACCATTTCCCAAGCGTCTTTCCCACACCACTCTTTTGCTCGCGCCACTATGGTTGGGTGTTGCGGTCATGCTGGCCGGATGCGAATCGATCACCAGTCTCGCGCCGTCCAAGCGCATCGATTACAAATCATCCGCGGTCGCACCCTCGCTCGAGCTGCCGCCCGATCTCACGACCCCGCGTTACGACGATCGTTACAACGTCACGACGGCGTCGGGACTCGCGGCGCAGGGCACCACGCGCTCGGGTCGCGCCGACCTGCTTCCGACCAATCCGGAGGCGAAGATCGTGCGCGCCGGCAACCAGCGCTGGCTCGTGGTCAAGGCAACACCCGAGCAGGCGTGGAACGCGACGCGAAGCTTCTGGCAGGAGACCGGATTTTCGCTTGCGGTCGAGCAGCCGACGACCGGCGTCATGGAAACCGATTGGGCCGAGAACCGCGCGGAAATTCCGCAGGATCTGATTCGCCGCACGCTCGGGCGCATGTTGGACATCTTCTACACAACCTACAAGCAGGACAAGTTCCGCACGCGGATCGAACGCGGTGCCGAACCCGGCACCGTCGAGATCTTTGTCTCCCACCGAGGCATGGAGCAGGTGCCGACCGTGAAGATCGACAACTTATCGCCGGCCGGGTTCGCCTGGGCGGTGATGCCGCCCAATCCCGGTCTCGAGGCGGAAATGCTCACGCGCCTCATGGTGAAATTCGGAGCACCCGAACCGGCGGCGCGCGCGCAGGTTGCGGCGGCCGCGGTCTCGCCCGAGCGCGCACGCGTGGAAAAAACCAACGACGGTGCGGTCAAGCTCGCGATCGATGACCAGTTCGATCGCGCCTGGCGGCGCGTCGGACTGGCATTGGACCGCATTGGCTTCACCGTGGTCGACCGCGACCGTTCGCGTGGCGTCTACTTCGTCAGGTTCGCCGACCCGGACACACCGGGTTTGAAAAAGGACAGCGGCTTCCTGTCGAAGCTCATGTTCTGGAAGTCCGACGAGAAGGACAAGCCCGAGCAGTATCAGATCGTCGTCGCCGA
>JBPCLS010000403.1:0-3097 GCA_051003055.1 Casimicrobiaceae bacterium | reverse complement strand
GCCTTGGTGGGCGCGAAGAAACTCGGCCACTCCCAGTCCATCTTGGAGCCGAACAGCGCGTGCTGCGCGGCGAGCCGATCGTAGAGCGGAGACCGGCGCAGCGGCCGCGCGGACTGCAATTCGCGGTTCGGCCACGGCATCATGTAGTGCAGGCCGAGCACTTCGCTGACGCGTTCCTTCAGGAAGCCGTCATTGTCGTGGAAGCGCGCGAAGCGTCGAATGTCCACCGGCCACAGATCGAGCGAGGGCTCGCCCTGCACGATCCATTCGGCGAGTGCACGCCCTGCCCCGCCGCCTGAGGCGATGCCGATGGAATTGAACCCGGCCGCGACGAAGAAATTCTTCAGCTCCGGCGCTTCGCCCATGATGAAATTGTTGTCGGGCGTAAAACTCTCCGGGCCGTTCATGAAGGTCTTGATCTCGGCGGTGTCCAGGGCAGGCAGGCGAATGAGCGCGTTCTCCATCAGGATCTGGAACTGGTCCCAGTCGTCCGGCAGCATGCCGAATTCGAAATTCTCCGGAATGCCGTCCATCGCCCATGGCTTGGCGACCGGTTCGAAGCCGCCCATCAGCAGGCCGCCGACTTCTTCCTTCACGTAGATGTAGCCGTCCGGATCGCGCAACACCGGCAGGTCCGGATGCACGCCGTCGATGCGGCCGGTCACGATGTACATGTGCTCGGCCGAATGCAGCGGCACCGTCACGCCCGCGAGGCGACTGAGATGCTTGGCCCATTGGCCGGCGCAATTGATGACGACCTCGGCCTTGATGTCGCCGCGCGTCGTCGCAACGCCGCTCGCAACGCCATTCTTCTGGTGAATTGCGGTGACGCGCGTCTGCTCAAAGATGCGCGCTCCCCCCATGCGCGCGCCGCGCGCCAGCGCCTGCGTGACGTCCGCGGGATTGACCTTTGCATCCTCCGGCAGCCACAGCGCGCCGAGCAAATCGTCGGTGCGCATCACGGGATATTTGCGGGCGGCTTCCTCGATGGAGATGATCTCGCAGGCGACGCCCTGCGCACGCGCCGCCGACGCAATGCGCCGGAACAGCGTCACGCGCTCTGGCGTGCGCGCGACCAGGATCGAGCCGCATTGTTTCCAGCCGGTCGCCTGCCCGGTTTCGGTTTCGAGCTTTTGGTAGAGCTCGGCCGAATACTGGACGAGCCGCGTCATGTTCTGATGCGCGCGCAACTGCCCGACCAGCCCCGCCGCATGCCAGGTGGTGCCGCAGGTCAGCCGCCCCTGCTCCAGCAGCACCACGTCGCGCCAGCCGAGCTTGGTCAAATGGTAGGCGACCGAGCAGCCGATCACGCCGCCGCCGATGATCACTGCGCGCGCGCTGTCGGGAAAATTCGCGGAAGTCATTCGCGGGGCAGGGTCAGATGGGATCACCCGTCAGCTATATCAACAAATTATCACAAAATACCACTTCTATTTTGCGACGATAATGTCCCAACCGAACTCGACCCATGCACCTGCGAGCACGGGGTCCGGCATCCGGTCGACGATCACGCCGGCGCACTTGTCCATGTTGGGCACGCGGAACGGCGTGCGGCGGGTGAATTTCGTTTGGTCCGCCAGCAGGTAGGCGCGGCCCGCAAGGATCATCTTGCCGCGCGTTTCGGCGTTGGTGATCGAGTAGTCGGTCATGCCGCCGTCCTCGGCAAAGCCGCCGACGCCGATGAATGCGACGTCGGCCCGTACGCTGTCGATGCCGGTCGCCGCGCCGGTGCCGAATGTCGCCTCGTCGTTGTTGTCGATCTCGCCACCGAGCATGACGACCCTATTGCCCGAAACGCGGCAGAGCGTGACCGCATGATTGAGTGAGTTGGTGAAGATCGTCAGGCCCGGGCGGCCCACCAGTTCCTGCGTCAGCGCCGCCGTCGTGGTGCCGGAATCGATCAGCACCGAGCCCGCATCCGCAACCATCCGGGCGGCTTCACGCGCAATTGCGGTCTTGCCTTCGGCATTTTCCTCGCCGCGCTGCGCGATCGATGGCTCCATCATGCCGCGTCGCGCCGCGCCGCCATGCACCACGTCGAGATGGCCGTTGTCGGCAAGCAGCTTCAGATCGCGCCGGATCGTTTCGTGCGAGACGCCGAAAATAGTGGCAAGTTCGCCAACGCTGACCGAACCGGCCGCGCGCAGCCGCTGCACGATTTCGTTATGTCGGCGAACCGCAAGCGGCCGGACCATGGTGCCCCGCAAGTTGGATTCCCGATTTGACGGGAGGCAGCAGGGAATAACAAGTCCTGCGGGGTCATTTCCCAAGCAGCATTCGGCCGTAGCGCTTACTTCTGCGTGGTGAAATAGCGGCTAGCCTGACCGCGCGTGACGTTCGGCCAGTCCCCGGTCGTAGTCAAGCACGGCCTGCAGCAGCACCTGCGCGCCCGCCGCACATTGCTCCATGGAGTTGAACTCCGCCTCGTTGTGGCTGGTCCCATCGCGGCAAGGAACGAAAATCATCGCGGTCGGCGCCACGCGGGAAACATATGCCGCGTCGTGGCCGGCGCCGGAAATAATCTCCTGCGCGGAAAATCCGCTGACCGCGGCGGCGCGGCGAACCGAGGCGACGCATTCCGCGTCGAAGCGAACCGGCGGCTGATCCCAGATGCGGGTCGACGTTACGACAAGACCGAGCGGATCGCAGATTTCGCGCAGGGAACTTGTGTACTCGGCTTCGAGCTGATCGAGCACCGCGCCATCCGGATGACGCAGATCGACGCAGAAGAACACTTCGCCCGGCACCACGTTGCGCGAATTCGGCCGCACTTCCATCAGGCCGACGGCGCCAAGCCCGGATGGCGCGTGGCGGTGCGCGATCGCCTCGATGCGGTCGACCAGGCGCGCTGCGCCGAGCAGCGCATCCTTGCGCAACCGCATCGGCGTCGCACCGGTGTGCGCGGACTCGCCCGTCACGGTCACCTCGTACCAGCGCATGCCCTGTACGCCAGTGACGATGCCGATGTCTTTTGTTTCGGCTTCGAGGATCGGCCCCTGCTCGATGTGCCGTTCGAAGAATGCCGACAGCGGCTGCTGTCCGCACCTCTCGAACCCGCGCTATCCGATCGTGTCGAGCGCGGCACCGAACGCCGCGC
>JBPCLS010000402.1:0-2780 GCA_051003055.1 Casimicrobiaceae bacterium | reverse complement strand
CATTAGCTGTGTCGCCGCCGGGCGACAATTTCGCGCGCATTTCCGAGCTGTTCGCCGCCTTCGGACCGATTGCTGTGCGCCGTATGTTCGGTGGCGCCGGCATCTATGCGGACGGCAAGATGTTCGGCCTGCTCGATGACGACGTGATCTACCTCAAGGCCGACGAGGCGAGTGCGCCCGCGTTTCAGCGCGAGGGCTCGACGCCTTTTGTGTACGTCAAGGACGGTCGGCCGATGACCATGTCTTATTGGCGGCTGCCCGAACGGTTGTACGACGATCCGGACGAGCTTGCGCAATGGGCCCGTGCCGCGCTCGCGCTGGCGCAGCGCAAGGCGGCAACCAAACCGGCCAAACGCAGCGGGCGCCGTAACACCTGAAACTTTGCTGCGATCACGCCGAGCCGGCGATTCAGGCGACCTTGGCTTTCACCGGCTGTGCGATCTCGGGATCTGTCTCGCACACGACCTTGTTGCGGCCGGTGCGCTTGGCCGCGTAAAGGCAGGCGTCGGCGCGTTCGATCAGCATCTGCGGGGTTTCGCCCTTGCGGTGGGTCGCGACGCCGACCGAGATGGTGACGCGGCCCAGGCTCTCGCCGGTCGAGCGTTTCATCAGCTCCTTGCACATCACGGAGCGGCGGATGTGGTCGGCAACTGTGAGCGCGGCGCGCAGCATCGTGTTCGGCAGCACGACGGCGAACTCTTCGCCACCGTAACGGGCCGCAATGTCGCGCCCCTTGACGTTCTGCTTGACGCAAGCCGCCACCAGCCGAAGCACCTGGTCGCCCGTCAGGTGGCCGACATTGTCGTTGAACGACTTGAAGCGGTCGATGTCGATCATCAGGAGGGAGACCGGAACTTCGTCGACCGCGTCGACCGCGTGCGCCAAGCCGTCGTCGAAGAATTTGCGATTGTAGAGCGAGGTCAGAGGGTCGGTCAGGCTCTCGGTGCGCACGACTTCGAGATTGTGGCGCAACTCGTTGATCTCCAACTTGGAAGCCTGCAGCCTCAGCTCAAGCGCATGGGTCTCGCGTTCGGCGTCCTTCGTGGCGCGCACCAGGCTCTCGACCACCGTGCGCAGGCTCTCCCGGTCGGCGCTATTCACGAGTTGCTCGGAAGCGTCGGCCAAACTCTCAGAATAGCGCGTCGAGGTGCCCATCGCGGCATCGATCATCGCGATGACCTGCTCGATCTCGTCGATCACCTTGACGCCGACGGTATCGATCCGATCCGTCTGTCGGGCGGGCGAAAGGTAGGCCGCGTGAATGTCGTCGATGTCGGTGTCGGTCAAAGCACCTTTGCGGGCCAGGATGTCGTTGATGGTCTTGTTGAGCGAGGGGTTGTATCCGGTCGCGTAGTGGTACCAGACCTCGAAATTGCGCGGGTCAGCCGGCAGGCGCAATGCTTTGATCTGGCCGATCGCGATCTCCGCGAACGCAAGTGTGCGTTCGTGCCTGTCGCGATCCCCCACCATTGCCCCCTCCATGCGCACGTCACGACGAGTCGCGTTCCGCCGGAACACGATCTACAGCGCGACGCTCAGGGGGGTGACGGTAATCAAAACCGATAAATGACGAGTAAAGGAAAACACGTATGGCGGGAAATCGCGGCGGTTCTCGCTTCTCCGGCCGCAACCTTAATAAGAAGCGAGCCGCCGCCTGGAGCGTGATCAGGAAAAGCCGGCCCCCGGCTCGACCGGGGGCGCGAACCGATTTTCCGTCCGATCATGCGATAAACAAAAGACTTAGAGTTTGATCGGACTCAATCGAAGCGGATCAAACCCTACGCTTTGATACGGACCGGCCGGAGAAGGAATGCCGGCAGGTGGGATGCGGCGCCGTCGTCCTGCAGCTCCGGAGCTTGCCGGCGGCGGGAACGCGCTTCGTCGAGGCGGGCGACCGGGGCGGGCGGCCGCTCTGTAGGTTGCCGTTCCGCAGCAGGCTGGCGTTGAGCAGGCTGGCGTTCTGCAGTCTGCTGCTCGGCATGCTGATCGGGCTTCGGCTCGCGTCGCGGCTGACGGTCGCCGCGGCCGGATCGGGGAGCTCGCTCCGGGCGCCCTTGGCGGTCCGGCCGGCTGCGGCGGGCCGGGGCTGCGTCGCCGGCGTCGGGAGCCGCCTCCGCCCAGGTGATGTCCTGGCCGGTGAGCTTCTCGATGGCGTCGACGGACTTGCGGTCGTGCGGCGACACGATGGAGATCGCGGTCCCGGCGCGACCGGCGCGACCGGTGCGGCCGACCCGGTGGACGTAGTCGTCTGCATGATGCGGCACGTCGAAATTGAACACGTGGCTCACGTCCGGAATGTCGAGACCGCGGGCGGCAACATCGGAGGCCACGAGGATGAGTGCTTCGCCGCGGCGGAACTGTTCGAGCGCGGCCGTGCGGGCTGGCTGCTCCATGTCGCCGTGCAGGGCGACGGCGTTGAAGCCGTGGCGCTGCAGCGAGCGATGCAGCACGGCGACTTCGCGCTTGCGGTTGCAGAATACGATCGCGTTGCGCATGCCGTCCGCCCGCAGCAGACGGCGGAGCGTCTCGCGCTTGTCGGCCGGTTCGGACCCAGAGGGCACAAGTGACTGGGTGACCGTCGCGGCGGTGGTGGCCGGCCGCGAGACCTCCACGCGCACCGGATTGTGCAGGAACGTGTCGGCGATGCGCTGGATTTCGGATGGCATCGTCGCCGTGAAGAACAGCGTCTGGCGCGTGAACGGCACCAGCTTGCCGATGCGCTCGATGTCCGGAATGAAGCCCATGTCCAGCATCCGATCCGCCTCGTCGATGACGAGGAG
>JBPCLS010000401.1:0-5040 GCA_051003055.1 Casimicrobiaceae bacterium | reverse complement strand
CTGCGGCGCGTATTGGCGACGTGGTTCCATCTGCCGGCCGAGTGCATCGAGGAATTGGATACGCTCCTTCGCACCTACGAAGTGATGGCGAAGCCCGACGCCATGGATCCCGTCCTTGTCCGGGATGCTGCCGATCGATGGGTACTCGCGAACGCGCGGGCGGCGCAAGCCGACGTCCTCATTACCGGCGATGCTGATCTCTTGGCCGTGGCAGCCACCGCCGGTCTGCGTATCGTCACACCCAGAGAGTTTTGGGAGGAACTCCGGCGTGGAGCTCGCTAACAAACGATTGCAGCAGACCGCCGAGCTATTGTATGCGCGCTGCGCGCGCTTTATTTGATTCGGCTGCAGCTGAATCGTAGGTCGGTTAGATCCGGCGCGCGACCTTGCGCAGCGTTCCGAGCATGTACGCGTCGAGGAAGTACGCATCTTCGCCGCCCTCTTCCTCAGAAAGCTTGCGCCACTTCTTTACAGACTTCGCACTCTGAAAGGTCGGCTCCATGCCCACCCATGCGTCATCGAAGCTGCTTTTTGTCGGATCGAGGACAGCGTCTCTTTTCATGAATGGGCCTACGCGCTGCCAGTGCAAGGCCGCGTCCAGCCGCCTTGGTGCCGTTGAGACGGAGGCCCGTGAGCTCAACGCAGCGGTCATGAAGCTGTAAGCGCCCTTTTTACGAGGTGGCGACCGGGCCGAGCACCCCGGCCAGGACCGTTGATCCAATCCTCGCGATGTCGTCGGCGATGTGCCCGTCTTCATTGCTGTCGAGAAGCCGGCTGAGATCTCCGATACCGGTCGACTGCCTTGCCATGTCGAGATTTGCCTGTCCCAGCACCACAGGGAGCTGTTCGGCACTGACGCTCTGCTGCCGTTTCATTCGTCCAAGCACACCCATCACCAGCGGTGCGAGAATCGTTAGCAGATTGCCAACCTGCGACGCATTCAGTCCGGTCGCGCGTGCCACACCCTCTTCGACCGGAGCTCGGCGGGAACCGAGGATGTGACCGAGGATCGCAGCGCCGGAGCCGTTACCGAGGAGCACACCGAGGTTGTCCAGAACACGGCCGTCGTGAGCGTTCAGCGCGGTGTCGAGCGCCGCAGCGCCTTCCTTATCGGCAGCGGCATTCGAAAGCCGTCCCAGAAGAATCGGGACGGCCATCGAGACTGCGTGTGATGTAACCGCCTCGTTCGTTCCGAGCCGCTCACTCAGTTTTTGAATCGTGTGGGGGCCGAGTTGCGCTTCGAGCGCGTCGAGAACGGATGGCGTCGTATCCAAATGTTTTTGTCCTTAGCGTACGAGAAGTTCAGCGGGAATCTTGCCGCCGTTGTCAGCGAGCTTTCTCATGACTTCTTTGTGAAGCCAGATATTCATCGTTGCGGAATCATTCGTATCGCCGGTGTAATGAAGATCTGCGGCCAGACTCTTACGAGCACCGATGCTGCTGTCCATATCGACGAACTTCATCAGATCGACGATCGAATGCTTCCAATCGAGTTTCTCTTTGCTGGCCGACGCGAGTTTCGTGAGAATCGCCTCGACATCGACGGGGGCCATGACAGCCGTAGCTATGGCGGGATCTCCGGATGCCGGCACACGAGCGTCGATTGGGCGCTCCGCTGGGGCAGCGTGGTGAAAAATCTTGTTCATCAGATCGGTAAACATTCCCATGGTTGTCTCTCCTTATTGAGTGACTGTCAGGTGCTGGCGAACGGCTTCAGCGGTCGCACGTGGTGCGCGCATGTGACGCCGGGCTTTCGATTCTTCGGGAAGCTGTTAGTTGCGTTACAAGTCGCTGTCCAATCGCTGGAGAACGGGCCGGTCACACTCTCGTGCGGGGTTTGACCATGCCGGCACTCGATCGCCGCAAAATTTGAATTGCGCTACTTCAAGAGTAGTCCGGCGTCGAAAGCCGCCGTCAGAAACGCATCCACGTGTTCCTGCGGCACGGGGCCGTAAATCGCAGAAAGCGCGTCGCGAATCTCCACCTGCGTTCGCGTTCCGTTCGCGAGGTTCAGCGCCTCGTACACGTAATCCCCACCCTCGCCGCGCAAACCTTCGAAGCGGGGCAGTGCGAGGTTGTCCACGCGCGCGGAGCCGAGGCGATCGGTGAGGTAGTCGTAGCCGAAGGCATCCAGGCCGCCGCGCACGGCGGGATTGCGGCGATACAACGACGCCTTTGTCGCAATCGGAGCTGGCGCGAATAGACGCGAGACAGACTGCACCATCTCCGCCTCGTACCATTTCTGAAATCTCTGGCGATTCGCGGCTTCGGCCGCCGACAAGCCGCGCACCTCGGCCTTCACGTCGGCAGCACGCCGCAGCGACTGTTCCTCGACGATGCTGGCAATTGCCGCCGCGTCGTCAGGCCCGACGCTCGCGAGAACGACGCCGCACGCGGCGGCGATGAACCCTGCGCGCTTCAACTTCGTCGGGTCGATCTTCGAAGGCGTGTCGGCATTGGTATGGATGAAGCGATCGGGCCAATCGTTGAGATAGATCGACGGGATGCTCCACGAGCTGTTGCTGTAGACCTGGTGATCGCTGCCCAGCGTGAGCGGAACGAAAGCGGCGCGAAGAGCATCCCGGCCGCCTTCCGGCGCGACCAGCGGCCATTTCGCGGACCCGGTCATCGCGTACTGTGATGCCTGCGCGTCGGCGAACATGCCGATCTGCGCCGCGATGTCATAGACGAAGGATGGAAGACTCGCCGGTCCGCGCGTGACGTGAAAGATCGTCTTCGTTTCGGGGCCGCCGCCGACCATATCGAGATGGATCGCCGCCTTGATCCTCGCCGCCAGCTCGGGCTTTCCGTTGAGCAGCGCCATCGTGCCTTCGATCTCCGGCGGCCACACGAAGCGAATCGTGCGTCGCGGCGGCGCGATGCGCTTCTCATCGATGAGTTTGCGCAGAGTGCGCGCGACTTCCAGGATGGTCGCGCATCCGCTGGCATTGTCGTTCGCGCCCGGACGCGGATGATCGAGATGGCAACTGTAGACGATCTCCTCGTCGCGCACCGCGGGGTCCGATCCCGGAATCGTCGCGGTCGTGATTTCGTAGAAGCCTGGATGCTGTCCCGCGCGCACGACAGCGTGCAAGCGAATGTGCTCACCTTTGGCAAGGCGATCGCGCAGCGCGCGCGCTTCGCCGAGCGAGATCATGAACGCGAACGTGGGCGCTCCACTGAATGTATCGAGATACCCCCACCGCACGAGCGTCTCGTCCTGTTTCCACCACGCGGTGTGCTGATTCGGAGCGTAGCTGACGATTCCTGCTGCGCCGTGTTTCGCAACCGCAACGCGCTGCACGGCGTCGGCCTGCGAACCGGCGAGCACGATCTTGCCTTTCACATCTTTCGCGAGGTAATCGTTTTCGATCGAGCCTTCGCCGACGTCGATGAGCTCGGCGGTCACGTCGGCGCTCTCGCTGTCTTCCGCGAGCGTGATCGGCGCCGCATCCCAGCTCGCGATTCTCTTCGACGGGTTGCCGCTTCCATCGAGCTCCCACAGCTCGGCGAAGTCGGCATCCCACGCGGGGCGCGACCGCTGTGTGCCGTAGAAAGTCTTGCCGTCGGCCGGCAACTTCTCGACGTGCGCGTCGGCGTATCCATACTTCTGCAGCTCGCCGAGGATCTGTTCGGCGGCCCGGTGGAAATCGCGCGACCCGCGCATGCGATGCAGTCTCGACAAACCTTCGAGATTCCGCTTCGCACTCTCTCCGGAAATCTCTTCAGAAAGTGCCGAGATCTGCGCGTCCGGCAGAAGCGGGACCGTCTGGCCGCCCAGCGGTGCGGTGATCGTGAGAATGAGGGCAATCGTCGCGAGTCGCATAGAGTGAAGCTACTCGGCAGCGCCCAGCGCCACCAGCAATTGCCATCCCGGGAAGGGCGTCTTTGTCGTGTCGAGCGTCGACGTCATGAAGTACAGCCGCTGCGTTCCTTCGCCGCTGGGCGCCTGCTCGAAACGCTGTCGCAAATAGTACGGCGGGACCGCCTGGTAGTAGAGCTGCACGGACACGCTCACGTTCTGGGCGGTCACCGTCGCGGGCACCGCCACGCGATATCGAACGACGCTGCGGCCTAACGCGCCGAGGGGGTCGGAGTAGCTTGGATCGTCGGCGGTCGACTGCGGCCAGGTCTCCTCGAGCGCGTTGCCGTTGAACTGCTTGATGTCAAGACCGTACTTCCTCCAGCCGCTGGGCAGAATGCGATTGTCCTTGAAGTGGCAGTCCTGTCGAATGAAGCTGGTGGTGAAGTTACCGTCGACGTCTTTCAGCAGCTCTTCGTAAATCTGCACCTGATCGGAGCGTGTGATCGGATTTCCCGTCCAGAAATGCGGCTGATACGCGCGGCCGCTCGGCGTCGACGATCCGACCAGCTCCGACGGCAGCACGATGCCGTTCATGTCGACGATCGCGCCGATGGAATTCGTACGGCCGGATTCGAACAGGACTGCGCCGGTCGAAGCATCGCTGACGACGAAATCGAGAAACGCGCGGCGGAAGCTCACCCCGCTCGGAAAGCGATGGCCGGTGAGATTCGTGACGGTCACGTCGACGGTGAGCGTGCCGTCGGCGATCGTCGGTTTGCTCACGGCGACCGTCGCAGTCTCCTTCATCGCCACTTCGAGGAAATTGCGCAAAGGCTAGGAATTTGAATCGCCCCCCACCTGAGGGCGTCCTGAACAGCGGCGGGTGGCAAGCCGGCGACACCGCGCCCGTTCGCAGATAACGGAGGCCGGACGGGTCGCTCGACCGCGCGGCGATGGTGGTGGCGCTCGTCCGCGCCGATCACACCGAGGCTGGTGGCTCCGTTCGGGAGAAATGGCCGGTGTCGCGCACGCCAAACGGCCCCGGCAGGCACCGGAGTGCACGGGGGCGAACGAGACGCTGAACCGGGGAGCACGCCCTACGCGCGCACCTCCGATCCGCGCGCGGCCCAACTCCCGGCCCGGCGCGCGGGTCCCTGCGTGGATGGCGGCCCGCGCGCCTCGGTGCGCGTCCGACGCAGGTGGTCCAGGATCTGGTACCGCCGCAACAGTGCGGC
>JBPCLS010000400.1:0-3222 GCA_051003055.1 Casimicrobiaceae bacterium | reverse complement strand
CTCTTGCAGCCAGCGACCCTGCCCCGCCTGTCGTTGCGCACCTTCGGCTTCGCGCTCGGCATTGCGGGCGTGGGCTTCCTCGCTCTGACGCACTTCCAGCGCGCGCGGGTTCGGGTGCTCGGGCGACTGCTCCTGTCCGTGGCTTTGGCCCCGAACCTGCTGCGCGGCTTGAGCTTGCGCGGCTTGCAGCTCGACATCCTCGCTCGACTGGCGCGAACGCCCGACACGGCGTACCTCATCCTGCTCGAGCGCTTGCTGCTCTTCGCTGTAGTCATTGGTCGGACGCTCCTGCGCCAGTGCGGGCGCACCCACGCCGACCGCCAAAGCCGCCGCAATCATGCGGCTCAGCAACTGTTTCTGGATCGTTCTCATTTTCTACCTCGGACCGCAAACCTGCGTTGGATAACGCGCAGTTAGCAGGCAAGCCGCTTAACGCCATCTGATCATCGGCACGCACGCTAACCCCGTTCAGCCACGGTAGGGATTAGAACGACCCGTGCATCGGGAATGGCCCACGGGACGAGTGCCGCCCCGCACGCGCATCTCGCAGTCCCGTCTCGCTACGGCAGTACTTCGACGTCGCTGACAAGCTGGACCGTCTCGCTCTCCGCGCACTCCGGGTTTCCCTGACAGGATTCCGCGGCTATCGACCCCGTTTCATGGCTGAGCCGCACCGTACGGCCGATCAATTCGCGCCGTTCGCACAGCTCCATGACTGCCATTTCCTCGCGTGATTCGCCTTGCGCGCTTTTCACCTGCATGTAGCAAGCGCGGTCGCCCAGGGTGAGTTCCTGGACGCTCACCGCCTCGCCGCCTGCGTCAATCTGACTTGCGACCGGATCGGGCTTGTCGCCACCGCCCCGCTCAACGACCGGAGGCTCAGGCGCCGAGGCTTGCTTCTCCGGCGGCGTCTCGCCTGCGCCGCAGGCGCCCATCACCAGACTGAGGAGAATCACCGCTGTCGCGGAAACGCGTACGGGAATGTGAGTCATGAGGCTCGTCCTGTTGGCGTGCGAGCCGCCTCGCACCCTTGCGTCTCCAAGACTACCTGATCTCCACTGCTCTGCAGCTGGGATGAGACGGGCATGATGACAATCGTTGACTCGGAGCCCGTGCGAGTTGGGTATTCCGATGAGATGGGGCCGCCAGCAGCCACTGCAACGAATACCGTCAGACTGTTCACAGCCAGTGGGCGCAGCGGTAGGGTAGGATGGCGAGAAGGGTGCTGTCGGGACGTGCGATGCCGCCGGGACCGGTGCGCCCCCAACACACAACCGAGTCGGTGCGGACGACTCGAACTTCAGGAGAGAGCGCTTCCGTGGATTCCACCCTCCCGAGCGAGCCCATCGGCAGCCTTCCCCGACCGCTTGCCCTGCTCGATGCCTTGCAGAGCCGCGACGCAAATGATCCTGCGCTCGACGCGCTTTACGATGCTGCCATAGCCGACACGGTACGACGATTTGAAGACACCGGTTCGAGCCTCGTAACGGACGGCGAGCAGCGGAAGTACCACAACTTCTGGACCTACAGCGTGGAAGGTTCGCCCGACACGGCGCCCGGGGGGTTCGAAATTCCGTTCGCCGCCGGGCACATTCGCCGCATGCCGCGCCTGGTCAAGGGCCCGTTCCGCTATCAGCGTTACGCCCAAACCTATGTCACGGCGCTCCGGAAGCTGACCGACCATCCCATCAAGCAGGCCGTGATCTCGCCGTCGGCGCTCAGCCTGCTGTATCCGGCCGACGAAATCCCCGGCTATCCGCGTGACCGCTTCATCGCCGATCTGCTGGACGAACACGAGAAGGAAGTGCGCGGCTGCCTGGCCGCCGGTGCCACCAAAGTACAGATCGACTTTACCGAAGGCCGGCTGGCGGTGAAACTGGACCGCACTGGCGCGCTGCTCGAGCGCTTCATCGATCTCAACAACCTGGCGCTGGCGCGCTTCAGCGATGCGGAGCGCGAGCTTCTGGGCGTGCACACCTGCCCCGGTGGCGACCGCGATTCCACCCACAGCGCCGACGTCGATTACGCGGACCTGTTGCCGAGTCTCTTCCAGCTGCGCGTGACCCATTTCTACGTCGCGCTGGCGGGAGAGAAGGACCCGGATCGCGTGCTGGGGATCATTCGCGATTGCCTGAAGCCGGGACAGAGAGTCTTTGTCGGTGTCGTTGCACCGATCGATCCCCGGATCGAGACGCCCGAACTCGTGCGCGACCGCGTGCTGCAGGCGGCGAAATATATCCCGCTCGGCCAGCTGGGCACCACCGATGATTGCGGCTTTTCGCCGTTCTGTGACGACACGTCGACCACACGCGATACGGCGTTCGCCAAGATCGCTGCGCGCATCGAGGGCACGCGGCTCGCGTCGCGCGAACTGGGTCTCTGACGTGGCAACACACAAGGACGAGCAGCAGGAACTGTTGCGCGCGGCGCTGCAGAACGCCGCCGCCGTGCTGCAGGAGCGCGAGAAGTTCGAGCGCGAGCTGCTGCAGACCCGTGACGAACTCCGCGAACGCGAAGAACTCCTGCGCGCCATATTCGACCAGGCCGCAATCGGCATCGCGGTGGCGGCGCTCGACGGCACGTTCCTCGATGCGAACCGCAAGTTCAGCCAATTGCTCGGCTATTCCGTGGACGAGCTGCGTTCACAGACGTTCATGGATGTCACCCACCCTGCCGACCTGGAGGAGAGCCGGCGCAACATCGCAGCCCTGGTCAGCGGCACCGTCGCCGACTTCCGGCAGGAAAAGCGCTACGTCCGCAAGGACGGAACCGCAGTTTGGAGCCGGACGACGGTTACTTTCCTGCGCGACGCGGCCGGCAATGCCGACCGCTTCATCGCGGCGATAGAGGACATCACCGCGCATCGGGACGCCGAGGCCGCCCTGCGCGACGAAAGCCGCTCGCTCGATCTGCTCAACACCACCGGAATGCTGCTGGCGTCGACGTTGAATCGCGAGACCCTGCTGCAAGCGACGACCGATACCGCGACCAAGCTCACCGGCGCGTCGTTCGGTGCGTTTTTCCATAACGCGGCAACGTCGGAGAACGGCGAGTCATCCGGGCTTTACACGATTTCCGGCGCGGAGAAGGAAACTTTTACGGGCTTCGGAGATCCGCGCGCGACGCAGCTGCTCGGCCCCACCTTCCGCGGAGAAGCGCCGATCCGTTGCGACGACATCCTGACCGATCTCCGATATGGCAAGTCGGGGCCCTACCACGGCC
>JBPCLS010000399.1:0-4088 GCA_051003055.1 Casimicrobiaceae bacterium | reverse complement strand
ATCGAATACGGGATGATGCAGGCGTTGGCCGAAGGCTTCGCGCTGATGGAGGGAAAGCGCGAGCTCGACCTGGACGTCGCCGCCGTGGCAGAGATGTGGCGGCACGGCAGTGTCGTGCGCTCGTGGCTGCTTGACCTGACCGCGGAGATTCTCGCCCGCGATGCGTCGTTGACCGGCGTCGCGCCCTTCGTCGCCGATTCGGGTGAAGGCAGGTGGACCGTCAACAAGGCGGTCGAGCAGGGAATACCTGCGCCGGTGCTGTCGCTCGCGTTGATGGCGCGGTTCGGCAGTCAGAACAAAGGTGATTTTGCCAACAAGCTGCTGGCGTTGATGCGGCAGAGTTTTGGCGGCCACGCCGTCAATCCCGGCAGAGACCACACGTGATCGTCGTCGTCATGGGTGTCACCGGCAGCGGCAAGACGACGGTGGGTCAGGCATTGGCGGTGTCGCTCGGGTGGGCGTTTTGCGACGCAGACGATCTGCACCCACCGGGAAACGTTGCCAAGATGGCGGCGGGGGAAGCGTTGACCGATGCCGATCGCTGGCCGTGGCTCGATCTTATCGTGGCGGAGTCACGGGATCGCGCGAGCCGCGGCGAGAGTGCGGTCGTCGCGTGTTCAGCGCTCAAGGCTACTTATCGCGACCGTCTGCAACGTGCGGGCGATGTCCGCTTTGTCTATCTGCGGGGCAGCGAGGCGACCATCGCCGCGCGGCTCTTGCGCCGCCGGCACCGATACATGCCCGCCGCGCTGCTGCCGTCGCAGCTCGCAACCCTCGAAGAGCCCGAAGATGCGCTGACCGTCGACATTCGCCTTGGGGTCGACGAGCAGGTTCGCGTCATTCGCGCAGGTTTGGGACTCTCCGTGCCCGACTCGCCCAGGCGTGCGCGATGAGTGACCCGCCGTCGCGCAAGCTTGCCACCACCGTCGGCCACATCGGACGTTCGCCGCGCAGGCATGGCGGAGCGGTCAACACGCCGGTGTACCGTGCATCGACGATTCTGTTTCCTACCGTTGCCGATCTCACCGCCGCGGCGCGCGGGGAATACGCGGGCCTGGCGTATGGACTGCACGGCTTGCCCACGGTCACCGATTTGCAGGACGCCATTGCCCAATTGGAGGGCGGGCGCGGAGCGCTTGCCGTGCCGTCCGGGCTCACCGCCGCGACACTGCCGCTGCTGGCACTGACCGGACCTTCCGATCATGTTCTGGTCACCGATTCGGTGTACGGACCGACTCGGCGCTTTTGCGACCGGCACCTGCGCCGCCTCGGTGTCGAGGTGAGCTATTACGACCCGCTGGCGGGAGCCGATATCGCGCGCGATTTTCGCGCGAACACGAAGCTCGTCTACATGGAATCGCCGGGCTCGTTGACGTTCGAGGTGCAGGATGTACCGGCGATTGTCGCGGTTGCGCACGAGCGCGGCGCGCTCGTGTTGCTCGATAACACGTGGGCAACGCCGCTTTTTTTCCGGGCGTTCGATCACGGCGTCGATGTGTCGGTGCACGCTGCGACCAAGTACATCGGCGGCCATTCCGATGTGCTGTTAGGCGTGATCGTCGGCTCCGAAGCCGTGATGCCGACGTTGCACCGCTTGTGGACGGACATGGGGGTTACCGCCTCAAGCGACGATTGCTTTCTCGGGCTGCGCGGTCTGCGCACGCTCCCCACTAGGCTCGCGCGCCAACAGGAGAGCGCGCTCAAGATTGCGCACTGGCTGCGGTCTCGGCCCGAGGTCGCGGAAGTGTTGTATCCGGCACTGCCGGGCGCGCGCGGCCATGCACTGTGGAAACGAGACTTTGTTGGCGCGTCGTCGTTATTCGGAATCGTCCTGCATCCGGTTGCCGCAGAACGCGTCGCCGCAATGCTCGACGGCATGCAACTCTTTGCGATGGGCTTTAGCTGGGGCGGTTTTGAGAGTTTGTTGATCCCGACCTGGCCGGAGCGAACGCGCACAGCGACGCACTGGGAACCTGCCGGGGCTTGTCTTCGGCTCTATGTGGGGCTCGAGGACCCGGATGACTTGATCGCCGATCTCGCGGCCGGATTTAAGCGGTTGTCGGCTTAGCCCTGGCGTTTCCTGAGGTCGTAACTGGTGTCCCAAACTATTTGTTCCCTTTCTCTGCGACTCGTTCAACCGGTTATCGCGCACGGCTCGCACCGTGCCGGCTTTCGATCTGGCTGCGCAACCAGCCATCGTGGCCTTCGTGAAAGACAGCGAATGTGAGGCTCTCGGTACTCGATCAATCGACTGCGGCGCAGAACCGCAGCCAGGACGCGGCGATCCGCGAGAGCCTTGAACTCGCGCGGCACTGTGATCGACTCGGTTACCACCGCTACTGGGTCTCGGAACACCACAATAGCGACAGCATCGTCGGCACCGCGCCGGAGGTTTTGATTGCGGCAATTGCGGCCACGACCACGCGCATCCGGGTGGGCAGCGCCGGTGTCATGCTGCCGCATTACTCGGCGCTGAAGGTCGCCGAGCAGTTCCGTGTGTTGGAAGGTATCGCTCCCGGGCGCATTGACCTTGGCGTCGGACGCGCACCAGGCTCTGACCGGTTGACTGCGTTCGCTCTAAACCCCTACGCAAATGCGGCTGACGAATTCCCGCAACAGGTGCACGACCTGCGGGCCTGGGTGTCGGGCACGCCTCTACCGGAGGGCCATCCGTTTCGGTCGATTAAGGCGCATCCATTGGGCCCTACGAGTCCCGAGCTGTGGATCCTCGGCAGCTCGGACTACGGTGCGCGGCTTGCCGCGCATTTCGGCCTCCCTTACGCGTTTGCCTATTTCTTCACCGAGGGCAGAGGGGTCGAGGCGGCGCTGGACCTCTATCGAAGCAATTACCGTCCGAGCGAGCGCTATCCTACGCCGCAAGCGACGATTTGCGTCTGGGCGCTCGCGGCTACTACGGAAGCGGAGGCAAGGCGCCTGTTGATGACGCGCGAGTTCTGGCGCATCGGATTCGAGCAGGGAATTCGCAAGTCCCTCGTCACGCCGGAAGAAGCAGCGGCGCACCCTTACACGCAGGCCGAGTGGGCGACCATCGAAGCGCTTCGCCGCAAGGCGCTGGTAGGGACTCCCGAGCAAGTGGCCGCGCGCCTCACCGAACTGGCGCAGCGGCTGGAGTTGGACGAGTTGGTGATCGTCACGTGGACGCACGACCCGGCGCCGCGACAACGCTCGTACGAACTGCTGGCCGAGGCGTTTCGCATCGATTCCGCTGGGCTTTCTCAGAGGTAACGACAACCACGGTGTCCGCATGCGCACAACAATGTGGGGGACAGTTTGGCTATTCGGCTGGCTGCGGCGGTGGTCGGTCACTTCGAGAAGGCGCAACCAATGGACTTTGCACGACTCCGAAGTGTGACGCCGCTTAGTCGCGGCTTCGGTTGCGATCGCGGGCGGCCAATCGACCGCCATTACATCGAAGGCTTTCTCGCACTCCATGCGGCTGACGTACACGGCCGCGTTCTCGAATTCGGCGACGACGCGTATACGCGCCGCTTCGGGGCTGATCGGCTAACGCAAAGCGACGTACTCCACGCGGCAAAGGGGAATCCACGCGCCACGATCGTCGCCGACATTCAGCATCCCAATGCGCTGGACGTCGCGAAGTTCGATTGCATCATCTGCACCCAGGTGCTGATGTACGTCTACGACACCCGTGCGGCGCTGCGTACGCTGCACCGGGCGCTCGCGCCCGGCGGCGTACTCCTTGCCACTTTTCCGGGGATCAGCCAGTTGAGCCCCCACGACATGGAAGCCTGGGGCGAATTCTGGCGCTTCACGTCACTATCGGCCGCTTGTCTGTTCGGCGAAACCTTCGGCGCCGACAACGTATGCGTCGAAACGTGCGGCAATGTGCTCACGGCGACTGCTTTTCTCCATGGGGTCACCGTGGAAGAGCTGACCCTCGAGGAGCTCGACCATCGCGATCGCGATTATGAGGTCATCGTGGCGGTGCGTGCAGTCAAGAACGGTGCGCCGGAATGAGCTGCGATGTGCCTGGTCGGTGTAATCAAGGATGTGATACGACTGCGGCAATACCGAACCGGTCCTCGATCTCCTCCGGCGTGTAATAC
>JBPCLS010000398.1:0-20155 GCA_051003055.1 Casimicrobiaceae bacterium | reverse complement strand
AGGCGCGAATTGCGCCCCTTGGGGGCAGCGCAGCGGCCGAATTGGCAAATGCGGCCGCAAGCGTGGGGGCCCATACAAGCGCCGAAGGTCCGCCCCGGCGCTGCTAGTGTTCGCGCTTGCCTTCGCCTATCAGGTGTAGCGAGTCGCTCTGCGCCTGGTTGTGCCGGTGCCGGAGCATCACCAGGCACATGATTCCCGAAACAAACGCGCCGAAGAGCACGACTGCCATATTGACTGAAACGCCGAGGCGCATCAGTAGCGCATAAAGACCGACCATCAGCAAGATGCCGATGTTCTCGTTGAAGTTCTGCACGGCGATCGAGTGGCCGGCGCCCATCAGCACATGGCCGCGGTGTTGCAAGAGCGCGTTCATCGGCACGACAAAGAATCCGCCGCAGGCGCCGATCCCGATCATCAGCATGACCGCCAGCGGCACCTGGGTTGCCAGCACCATCGTCATCACGATGAACCCCATCGTGACGCCGATGGGTAACACTTTGACGGCGCTGCGCAGCGTCACGAACTTGGCGGCCAGTACAGCACCCAGCGCAATGCCCACGGCCACCACACCTTGCAGCATCGACGACTGCGACAAGTTCATTCCCAGCGCCTTCGCCGCCCAGTCGAAGACCAGAACTTGCAACGTCGCGCCGGCGCCCCAGAACAAGGTGGTCGTCGCGAGCGAAATCTGTCCCAGCTTGTCGCGCCATAAAAGCCGCACGCAGTGCGCGAACTCGCGCACCAGGTAGAAAGGGTTCTTGCTAGGCACCCGATGATCGACCCCTGTGTCCGGAATGAAGACGTTGCACAGCGCGGCGAGCGCGTACACGAGCACGATGACGCAGATCGCGGCTTCCGGGGCGGTGTCGATGCCCGTTTCGACGCCCGGCACATCGAGATGCAACAAGATCGGCGAGAAGTAACTGCTGATCAGCGCCCCGCCCAACAACACGCCAAGGATGATCGAAGCGACCGTTGCGCCCTCGATCCAGCCGTTGGCGATGACCAGTTGGTGCGGAGGAAGGAGCTCGGTCAAGATGCCGTACTTCGCCGGCGAGTAAGCCGCCGCACCAAAGCCGACCACCGCGTAAGCAGCGAGCGGATGCAATAGCAAGAGCATCAGCAGACAACCGACCACCTTGACGCCGTTGGTGTAGAGCATCACCCGGCCCTTGGGCATCGAGTCGGCGAACGCCCCGACCAACGGCGCAAGCAGGACGTATGACAAAACAAAGCTCTGCTTCAACGCAGGCGTCATCCACGCGGGTTCCTGCATGTCCCGCAATAGTGCAATTGCCGCAATGAAGAGCGCGTTGTCCGCGAGCGACGAAAAGAACTGCGCCGCGATGATCGTATGGAAGCCTGCCTTCATGTCCTCGTGATCGGTGCTGCGCGGAGCAGGCGAATGCGGCTCGCGGCGGGGCAAAAGCGCGTCTGTCTATCGCTATAATGTGATGAACCGCGCGGCTCGTCTTTTATACCATGATTGGCAACGATGCCGGTACCGCGTCCGCTGCGCTGCGTCGATGTCAAGATGAAAGGCCAAGCGCGCAGTGTCTGCCTGTAGACCACCGCCGTATGGCCCGCCCTCTCTACGCACAGGTCAACCTTGCCGCAATGCGGGCCAACTTAAGGCGCGTTCGCGAACATGCGCCCAATACGCAGGTGCTGGCGGTGGTGAAAGCGGACGCATACGGGCATGGCTTGCTGCGCGTGCTGCCGGCGCTGGAAGACGCCGACGGTCTTGCGCTGCTCGAATTGAATCATGCCGTCGTGTTGCGCGACGGACACTACAGCCGCCGCATTCTGCTGCTCGAAGGCTTTTTTGCCGAAGATGAGCTTGCCGAATTCGGCGCGCATCGGCTGGCGACTGTAGTGCACGACGCTGAACAGGTGCGGATCCTCGAGCGCGCCCTGCTCGAGCGTCCGCTCGAAGTATTCGTCAAGGTCAACACCGGCATGAACCGTTTGGGTTTTCCTCCATCCGCCGTCGCCGAAATCTGTCTGCGCCTCACGTCCGCGCCGTCAGTGGCGGCCGTGCGACTGATGATGCACTTTTCGCGCGCGGACGAAGACGACGGGTTGCAGGAAGCGCTCGCCATGTTCGAAACGGCGTGCAAGGGCCTCCCCTATCCACGCTCGCTCGCTAATTCGGCGGGCATCGTCCGCTACGCGGAAGTTGGAGGCGATTTCGTTCGGCCGGGCATCATGCTCTACGGCGCGTCGCCGTTCCCCTTTGATCCGGCCGAACGGTTGGGCTTGCGCCCGGTGATGACCTTGCGCTCGCAGCTCATCGCCATCCAGGAGGTGAGGCCGAACGAGAGCGTCGGATACGGTGCGGCATATACCGCGACCAAAGCGGAGCGGATCGGTGTGGTCGCCGCAGGCTACGCGGATGGCTATCCACGCCACGCGCCAAACGGTACGCCCGTTCTCGTGTGCGGCAAAAAAGCGCGGACCGCCGGACGCGTGTCGATGGACATGATAACCGTCGATCTATCCGAGGTGCCGGAGGCGCGGGTAGGCAGTCCGGTCGTACTCTGGGGCGAAGGCTTGAGTGTCGACGATGTGGCCGCCGCCGCCGCGACCGTCGGGTACGAGCTGCTGTGCGCCGTGGCGCCGCGCGTACCGTTCGTCGTCAGCGAGGCGGGCGCGCTCGACCTCGAACTGTAACTGCAACGGGAGTCTTTACACTATGTACACCGTGGTTACCGGCGCCGCCGGCTTCATCGGTTCAAACCTCGTGCGGGCGCTCAATGCCCGGGGCCTCACGGACATCTGGGCGGTCGACGATCTGACGGATGCCGCCAAGGTCCGTAACCTGGCCGACTGCGAGATTGCCGATTATTTCGACAAGGACGAGTTCCTGGCGCGGATCACCGCAGGGGACTTCGACGACGAGATCGCGGCGGTTCTGCATCAGGGCGCGTGCTCCGACACGCTGGAAACGGACGGACGCTACATGTTGCGCAACAACTACCGCTATTCGGTGACGCTGCTTGACCATTGCCAGGACAACGACATTCCGATGCTGTACGCGTCGAGCGCGTCCGTTTATGGCGCCGGCCGCGTCTTTGCCGAAAAGCGGGAATGCGAGGCGCCGCTCAATGTGTACGGCTATTCCAAGTGGCTCTTCGATCAATACGTGCGCCGCACGTTACCGGAGCGCAGCGTGCAGATCGCGGGCTTTCGCTACTTCAACGTCTATGGCCCGCGCGAGCAGCACAAGGGACGGATGGCTTCCGTCGCGTTTCATTTTTTCAACCAGTATCAAGAAGAGGGGCGCGTCCGATTGTTCGAAGGCTCCGGCGGCTACGGTGCAGGCGAGCAGCAACGCGATTTCGTTTGCGTCGACGATGCCGTTGCGGTCAACCTTTACTTCCTGGACCATCCCGAGAAATCCGGGATCTACAATGTCGGATCCGGTGCCGCCACCTCGTTCAACAGCGTCGCCATGGCCAGCGTGAATGCCTGCCGTGCGATGGCCGGGGAGCCGCCGCTCACGCTTGCCGAACTCCTGCGCCAGCGCGTCATCGAGTACATTCCGTTTCCGGCGGCGCTTGCCGGCAAATACCAGAACTACACGCAAGCAGACTTGACCGCTTTGCGCGCATCCGGGTATGGCGCGCCGATGCGCAGCGTCGAAGACGCGGTTCCCGCCTATGTCGAAAGGCTGATTTCCTTCGCGCAATTCCCTCCGTAATCTTGCACAACGCCGCGCCTTGCGGCGCAGTCGTCACTTCACGGAGGTATACCATGCACCGCATCATTGTTGCGCTCGCACTGGCGCTTGCTTCTCAATTTGTTGTATTGCCGCTGGCCAACGCCGCGGTGAACCTCAATACCGCTTCGAAAGAGGAACTGATTGCGGTGGTGGGGATCGGCCCGGCGAATGCGCAGGCGATTCTCGACTACCGCAAAGCCAACGGCTCGTTCAAGACCGTGGACGACCTGAAGAACGTCAAGGGAATCGGCGCCAAGCGGCTGGAAAAATTCAAAGATCAGCTAACCATAAGCCCCGCGCCGCAAAAAGTCGCGGCAGCGCAACCGGCGAAGCAGGATGCCAAGGGGGCGGCGGCCACGGCCAAGGGCGAGATCAAGGGAGCGGCGGACGTCAAACCGAAGAAGTAGCGCGCCGAGCAGAGCCCGACACGCAACGGTCGCATCCTGGTTTCCGGGTCCAAGGAGGGCGAGTAAGCGCGGCGGGCGAAGCCAAGGCCCGGAGGGCGCGTCGCCGCGCGACCGAGCAGAGCCCGACACGCAACGGTCGCGTCCTGGCTTCCGGGTCCAAGGAGGGCGAGTAAGCGCGGCGGGCGAAGCCAAAGCCCGGAGGGCGCGTCGCCGCGCGACCGAGCCGGGGGGGGAGTCTCGGTACTGCGGACTCGCCCCCGCGAGGGGTCGCTACAATGCGCAGTTCCATGCGCGCAGAGCCCATCTATCCGACCTTGGCCGACACTATCGGCCGCACGCCGCTTATCCGTTTGCAGCGACTGCCCGGCGATACGACCAACGTCGTTCTGGGCAAGCTCGAAGGCAACAATCCTGCCGGTTCGGTGAAGGACCGGCCGGCGTTGTCGATGATCGACGAGGCCGAACGCAGGGGCGACATCAAGCCTGGCGATACGCTGCTCGAGGCCACGTCGGGCAATACCGGCATCGCGTTGGCGATGGTGGCCGCGATCAGGGGCTACAAGCTCGTGCTCGTGATGCCGGACAATCAGTCGCAGGAACGAGTCAGGACCATGCGCGCGTACGGCGCCGAGCTCGTGCTCACGCCCAAAGACGGCGGCATGGAAAACGCCCGCGACGTCGCGGAGCGGATGCGCGCCGACGGACTCGGTGTCATCCTCGATCAATTCGCGAACCCGGACAATCCGCTCGCACATTATCGAGGCACCGGCCCGGAGATCTGGCAGGACACCGGCGGGAGGATCACGCATTTCGTCTCGGCGATGGGCACCACCGGTACGATCATGGGCGTTTCGCAATATTTGAAGGAGAAGAACCCGGCGATCACCATCATCGGTGCGCAGCCGGCGGAGGGCGCGTCGATCCCGGGCATTCGCAAATGGCCGCCGCTGTACTTGCCCAAAATATTCGATGCGGCACGGGTCGATCGCACCGAATCGGTAACGCAGGGGGAGGCTGAGGATACGACGCGGCGGCTCGCACGCGAAGAGGGCATTTTTTGCGGCATTTCCGCAGGAGGGGCATGTGCAGTCGCGTTGCGTGTTGCGCGCGAAGTGCGTGACGCAACCATCGTCTTCGTCGTCTGTGATCGCGGCGACCGTTATTTGTCCACCGGCGTCTTTCCTGTCTAAAGCCCACTTTAAGCGCGGTCAGCCGCGCTTAACCAACCGCCCGCATGCCGCCGATTCTCGTCTTCGATATTGAAACGGTGCCTGACATCGCCGGCATACGACGCATTCAGCAGTGGCCGGTATCATTGCCGGATGTCGCGGTGCTCGAGGGGTTCGCCGCGCAGCGCCGGGCCGCGTCCGGCAACGACTTCGCACCGCACTATCTGCAGCAAGTGGTCGCCATCTCGTGTGCGCTGCGCGAGGGCGCGAACTTCAAGGTCTGGTCAGTCGGCGAGGAAGCCGATCCCGAGCCGGAACTGATCCGGCGGTTTTTTGATGGTATCGATCGCTTCACGCCGACCATCGTCTCGTGGAACGGCGGCGGTTTCGACCTTCCGGTGCTGCATCATCGCGCGCTGATCCATGGCATTACTGCGGAAAAATACTGGGATTGGGGGGATGGGGATCGCGAGTTCAAGTACAACAATTATCTTTCGCGCTACCACTCGCGCCATCTCGACTTGATGGACGTCCTTGCGATGTACCAGCCGCGGGCCAGTGCAGGACTAGATGCGATGGCCAAGCTGTGCGGCTTTCCGGGTAAGCTCGGCATGGACGGCAGCCAGGTCGCCGGGGCCGTCGCAGGAGGCGACCTTTCCACCGTACGCAATTACTGCGAATGCGATGTCATGAATACGTATCTTGTCTACCAGCGATTTCGCCTGATGCGCGGCGAACTATCGGCGGGCGAGTACTCAACCGAAATCGCGTTCGTACGCGAGCGCATCGCGGCGTGGAACGCGCCGCACTGGCAAGTGTTTCTGGCGGCGTGGAACGCGGCTGAGTGACAACGCAAGGTCGCCGCGGTGGATCGCTGCGACTTTAGGAGGGGTAAGGCGGTGGCGGGTTACGTCAATTCGTCGAGAGTCCACGGTAGCCCGTGAGCTCCGGCGGTGTTGCGAATATTTACGTCGTCAAGAACGGCACCGGCGCGAATCGCCCGCCGAGCGTTTCGCGCGAATCGACATTCCACCAATGTTCGAGGATGGTTGCGTACATGCTGCGGAAATCGAGCGCCGATGGAGGGTTGCCGTCCACCGTTAACCGCGTGAGGTCGGGCGCGCTGCCGTAGAAGCCGCCCGCGACCCGGCCGCCCAGCGCAAAGTGCGCGCTGGCGGTTCCATGATCTGTCCCGTTCGAGAGATTCTCGCGGGGGCGGCGACCGAACTCGGCGTAGGTGAGCACCAGCGTGTCGTTCCACTTGCCGAGCTCTTCCAACGCGCTCCTGAGCGCTTTGACGCCGTTGGCGAGTTCCGCCAGCAGACGCGCATGCGTTCCCGGTTGGTTCACGTGCGTATCGAAGCCCGCCAAGGTCAGGCGAACCGCCGCCACACCCGCCGGATTGGCGATCACCTGGCACGCGGTCCTGATCGCATTACCGAAATTGCCTGACGGGAACTGGGTCTGGAACGCGTTGCGTGTTGCCAATTGCGAAGCAGCTTGCGCGATATGCGCCTCGATTTGGAGAGTGTGTGCTACCGCCTTGTTGCGGGCCTCGGGTAGCGCGTTTGCCAAACGCGCGCGCCGCAGGAACTGCTCGGTATCGACCAGCGCTACCGCACGCGTGCCGCCGCCCGCCAAAGGTCCCAACTCGCTCGAGCCGACGATGACGCCGTCGGCAGCGAATGCGCGCGGCGGCGGTTGCGCGGCAAAGGCGCGGGTCAACCAGCCGTCCGGCAAATATTCGTTGCTCCTGGACGCCGTCTCCCAGATTTCGATCGATCGAAAGTGCGAAAGATTGGGATTCGGATACCCGACGCCTTGCAGCACGGCGAGACGCCGCTCTTTCCAGAGATCCACCAACGGCGCCAGCGCCGGATGCAATCCTGCGTGATCGGACAACTGCATGACGTGATCTCGGCCGATGCCGATTTTCGGACGCAGCGCGTAGTACGCGGCGTCGCTGTACGGCACCAGCGTATTGAGTCCATCGTTGCCGCCTTTGAGTTCCACCAGAATCAGCAGGCGGCGGTAATCAGCACCAGGAGGCGCGGCGGCGAAGCCAACACTCGCCTCGACGCCGCTGGCGGCTATCGCGGCGGACGATTTGAGAAACGCGCGACGATCCATGAAGTAGTCTCCCTACCGTCGATTAGCGTTTGGTCTATTTGAGCTGATACGCCGGATCGAGCAACGTCGCCCGCACGAAGGTGATCGCGTCGGGAATCTCTCCAGGCCCAAGGGCTGCTCGCGAGGATGACAGCAACGGCAGCAGCAACGCTTGCGCGGCCTGCATCTTCTCAGCTTGTGTTGTGCCAGGAAAAGTGCCGAGCCATACCGCCGGCGCAGCGTCGGTGCGCACCAGACGATCGAGAAACTGCTTGCGCGCGAGCAGTGTGTGGGTGTTGATCCAGGCTTCGCCGCCGGGCCAGCCTTTGACGTTCGGTGGCGAAAACAGGTTCTGCCCCATGCCCGCTGACACGAGCGCGAGCGGCAACGCCGGACCGGGCTCGATCTCCAGTTGCCGCAACGCGCCAACGACCAACTCCACCGGGCTTTTGATGAGCACGCCGCGATTACCCGCCGACCAGAAGGCGTCGGACAAGAGGAGACCGCGCAGTGCGGTCTTGATGTCGTAGTTCGAGCTGCGAAACGATTGCGCGATGCGTTTGACTTCTTGGGCCTCCGGCTCTTCGGAGACAAATTCGCGCCATAGCTTGCGGGTCAAGTACTCCGCTGTCTCGGGCCGCGCGAGCAGCAGGTCGAGCACCGCGTCACCATCAAAATGGCCAGAGCGAGCGAGCACGGTCTTTGTCCCGTTGTCGTGCAGCCCCGGGCGGAACTGATAGTGGCCGGTATCGCGATTGAGGCTCCACCCCGTGAATGCGCGCGCCGCTTCTTTGACGTCGTGCTCGGTGTAGCTGCCTTCGCCCAAGGTGAAGAGCTCCATCACCTCGCGTGCGAAGTTTTCATTCGGCTGACCCTTGCGGTTCTGCGCACTGTCGAGGTAGATGAGCGAGCATTTCGGAAAGCCACCACGCGCGCAGTTCGAGTCCGTTGCGAACCTGCTCCCGCCGAAACGCCTGGCGCTCCTCCGGCGACGCACTCTCCCCGCGCGGCAAGCGCAATGCGCCAGTGTCGGTGGCCCACGCCGGCGGGGGCGTGAGCGGGGAAGTACGCGGGGAACTACGCGCATCGCGCAGCAGTTCCGCCACGGCCTCTTCGCGCGCGAGTGTCGCGTACCTGCGAACTTCAGCGGCGGTCGGGCCGAACCCGGTGCGCGCAAGAAGGTGGCGCGCGTCGGAGTACCCGATCGCCTTCGAGGAGGGTTGCACCAGTGCCGGAACGCACGCGACCGCGGCGAGCGCGCACGCGCCCATTGCCAGCAACAGCGGCAAACGGGTCAAGGTCGTCGGCACCCGCCCTCCTTTAGTCGCGCGCGTCGCTACACACCGCGCGCATCTTCATCTCGACCCGTGATTCTAGCGACTCTGCGCGTCGTGTTTCTGGGCGGCAATGTTTCGGCTGGCCCGTTTCTGGGCGTGCTTGAGTTTCGCCCGCTCGGTTGCGGTGAGCACACCGTCGGATTTGTAGCGGCGCTCTTGTGCCTTGATCGCGCGTTGCTCGTCGGCGAGGCGCAACGTCTCGTTCCGGGTCAATTCTCCCGTCGCGACACCGTGTTTGATGCGGTCCTTTTGCTGCGCCTGACGCGCGTTGATGCGCGGATCCGCGGTTTGTGCCCAAGTGCTGCCCGTGGTCAGCAGCAACAGCGCTGCCGTTACGAGTGTGGATCGAATGGCAAGTTTTGAAGGCATGGTCGTCTCCTGGACGGGGGTTCGTTGCTATTGGCGCCCTCGCCCGAGACTTCTTCGGGCACGACGTTATGACCATCAACGCCTTAAGTCGGAGCGCTGTTGACGGCGGCGCGCGCCCAAGCTGCAACAGACTGTAACGAAAGGCGGTCGTTAAAGCGTTACCGTGCCGCGGCCCAATTCGACCACCCGTCCCGAGACGAGGATACGGCGATCTGCGGTAACCTCGAGTCCCAACCGGCACGGCCGACCGACGGCCTCTCCCTGATCGATCGATAACTGCTGTGGCAGCGCCGCGCCGGTCGCCAGCAGCCACCCGCCGAGGTTTGCGCAAGCGGAACCAGTGCCCGGATCCTCTACAAGCGAACCGTGTTGCGGGAAAAAAAAGCGCGCGAGTACACGGCGCTCTTCGCGTGCGAAAACATACGCCATCGCACGTTGCTCGTTGTGACCATGAGCGAGAAGCGCGTCGGCACGCGGCACGGCGTCGAACGTGGCAAGCGGGATGACCAGTTGCTCAACTCCCGTATCGATCCACAGGGGCGGGGAATCCGCACCGGCCAGATCGCGCTCCACGAGGCCGAGCATCGCGGCCAGATCCGCGCGGGAGGCGAGCGGGCCCCTGTGACGAGGGGCATTGGCTTCCAGTGTCCATACGTCGCCGTTCGCGGTGACGGGGACCACGCCTGCGCGCAGCTCGAGCGTAATCGCGTCGCCGGCGGATATAAGACCGCGCACGACATGCGCCGACCCCAACGTCGGATGCCCGGCGAACGGCATTTCAAACGTCGGCGTAAAGATCCTTACGCGCGCCGTAGCCACTTGCGACGGGAGCAGAAAAGTCGTTTCCGAAAGATTGAACTGCAGCGCCAGCGCCTGCATCGTCGTATCGTCGAGAGTGCGGGCATCCTCGAACACGCACAGCGGGTTGCCGGCGAGCGCGGATTCCGCGAATACATTGATCAAGCGAAACGCGTGACGCGCCATCGTGGTTCGCAGACGTTGGACCGATTACGCAGACACGAGACGGTGGGTCAAGCCGGAACGACGATGCTCTCGCCGACCTGCGCGTCGATCTCTCGCGCCAGCGCGCGAAACGTCTCCCCATCGATCGCTTCGGGTACGACACGGTGCGCGCTGAGCGAGCGCGGGAAATTCTTCTCCATCGAGCGCGAGTAGGTCGGGTCATAGTGCTTGCGCAGCAATTCAGCGACCAGCGAATCGAATCCGCCGGCAGCCGCGACGTTGGCCCAATCGGCAACGACGGCAGGTCCGAACAGCGGCTCGAGACGCGCGAGTTTCGCCGAAAGTGAATCGGGATCGCCTAAGAAGTGTTGATACTCTTCCTTGAGCAACGCGACGCGCAGCGCGTGCGGCGTATCGATGCGCACGCAGTTCGAAGCACGCATCGCCGCAAGCAGCGCTTCGGGCATTTGCACCGATCCGATCCTGCGACTCTCGGATTCGACGTACACGGGGACTTTTGAGTCGAAGCGTTCCAGCGCCGCGAGCAGTTGGCTCTCGAATGCCTTCTGCGACGGCTGTGGTTCGTGCGGCAGGTCGCCCAGCAACGATCCGCGGTGCTTCGCCAACCCTTCCAGATCGAGCACCTGAGCGCCGATGCCGGCAAGCGCCGCCAGCAGACGGCTCTTGCCGGCGCCCGTCAAGCCGCACACGACAACGAACGTGAATCGGACCGGCAAGCGCGCCAGCGCGGCGACGACATGCCGGCGATATGCCTGATAACCGCCGGCAAGCTGAGCAACCTGAAAACCAATTTCGTGCAGCACGTGCGCGAGCGCGGCGCTGCGCTGTCCGCCGCGCCAGCAATAAATGACTGGACTCCACTCGCGCGGTCGGTCGCGGCAATGCATGTCGACGATGTGCGCAATATTGCGCGCGACCAACGCGGCGCCGCGTTTCTTGGCTGCAAACGCCGATTCATGCGCGTAGATCGTGCCGACCAGGGCGCGCTCGCTGTCATCGAGAACCGGCAGGTTTACGGCGCCGGGAAGGTGATCAAGGGCAAACTCCGACGGACTGCGCACGTCGAGGCGGTCGGGATACTGGGCAAGGGCGCCGGCAGCGATTTTCGCGGGACCGGGCCTGCGCAAGGTGTTCATCGCTTGAGTAGCGGCTTGAGCATCGGCCAGACGTTGTCGAGCAGTCTCGCCTGCGCGTTCGCCGTTGGATGAATCCGATCGGGCTGAAAATAGGCGAGATCATTGCCGAAACCGTCGAACAGGTAAGGCACGACAGGCACCTTGCGCGCACGCGCGACGCTGCCAAAGAGCTCGCTGAAATCGCGTACATAGCCCGGGCCGTAGTTGGGCGGCAATTGCAAACCTAAAATCAGCACTTGCGCGCCGGTGGCCAGCGCGGCGGCGACCATCGCGTCGAGATTGGCGCGGGTCGAATCGAGGCGTCCGCCGCGCATTGCGTCATTGCCGCCCAGCTCGATGATGACGAGCGCCGGCTTGTGTTGCGCCAGCAGCGCAGGCAACCGCGCGCGGCCGCCCGCGGTCGTGTCGCCGCTAATCGACGCGTTGACGACGCGATGCGGATAGTTCTCGTCTTTCAATCTGGCCGACAACTGATCGACCCACACTTGGCCCTTGTTCAAACCGTAGCCGGCGGAAATCGAGTCGCCGACGACAAGCATGACCGGCTCTGATGCCGTTGCCGCATGCGCGAGCGGGGCGCTCCAGCCGGAAAGCGCGATGACGGTGAGCAGCACGGAACGAAACGCGGTTCTAATCATCGAAGTCGGTAACCTTCAGTCGGGGTGATAAATTGTAGCGTGTAGTGCGTGTATAGCGGCAGCGCCGCCGGTAGCGTCTCGCGTCAGGGCCGCCGTAGCGCGTATCGCGGCAGGGCCGCCGGTAATGTGCATCGCGTCAGGCCGCGATGGGACGCCGCGCTACAATGGGCCGACAACAAAATGTCCACACCGATCATTCGCGCCGTTGCCCTTTCCAAAATCGTCAAAAGTGGTGATGACCCTCTGACCATCCTCGACGACGTATCGTTCAGCGTGGATCACGGAGAATCGATAGCGGTCGTCGGCGCGTCCGGGTCGGGCAAGACCACGCTGCTCGGATTGCTGGCGGGCCTCGATCGACCGACTTCGGGCGATGTCTATATCGACGGGGCGGCATTGTCGCAATTGGACGAGGACGCCTGCGCGGCGTTGCGCCAACGCCTTCTAGGGTTCGTATTCCAGTCTTTTCAATTATTGCCGGCGTTGACGGCGCTCGAAAACGTCATGTTGCCGCTGGAACTCGCCGGCGCGGCGGACGCGCAAAAGAGCGCGCGCACGTGGCTCGAGCGAGTCGGGTTGGCGCGGCGCGTGACGCACTACCCGCGCCAGCTATCCGGCGGCGAACAGCAGCGCGTGGCGATCGCGCGTGCCTTCTCGGGCGAGCCCAAGCTCCTGATGGCCGACGAGCCGACGGGAAACCTCGATGGCGCAACCGGGGTCGAGGTCGTCGATCTCATGTTCCGCTTGAATCGTGAGCATGGTACGACCTTGCTACTGGTGACGCATGACGTCAAGCTAGCCGCACGCTGCACGCGGCGCCTGTCGCTCGCGGTCGGCCGGTTGGTCGCCGACGAACTGACGGAACTCGAGGGCGTGGTTTGAACGCGCGAGCTTCCGCCTGCTCGCGCAGCCGATGAACACGCTGCGCCTTGCGCTGCGCTTGCTGAGCCGCGATTGGCGCGCGGGCGAACTGCGCGTGTTGATCGCTGGCTTGGTGCTCGCAGTTGCGAGTGTCGGCACCGTCGGCTTTTTCGCCGATCGCGTGCAGGGCGCGCTCACAAGGCAGGCGAATCTTTTGCTGGGCGCTGATTTGATGGTCTCCGGCGATCGCACGTTGCCGGCGGGCTTTGCCGATGACGCGCGAGCGCGGGGCCTGGCCGCGACACCGGTCATTCGCTTCAACAGCATGGTGCATGCGGTGGTGGGTGGCGCCGAGTCTAGTTTCGTGCTCACCGACGTCAAAGCCGTCGGCGCAGGGTATCCGTTGCGCGGGGCGATCATGCTGGTCGATGCGACAAAAGCGGATGGCGTGGCCGCGTCAGGCATACCCGCCCGCGGCGAAGTGTGGCCCGACGTACGGCTGGCGCAGCGGTTGGGCGTGAAAGGCGGCGACCGGCTCGCCATCGGCGAGGCGTTGCTCACTGTCTCGGCCATCGTGCAACAGGAACCGGAGGTGGCCGGAGTCGTATTCGCGCTCGGTCCCAAGCTGCTGCTCAATCTGGAGGACGTGCCCGCGACGAATCTGCTGCAACCGGGCAATCGCGCGACGTGGCGGTTGCTCATCGCCGATCCCGGCAACGGCGATGCGCTCGAAGCGTTCCGCAGTTGGGTGACAACACAATTGAAGACGGGGCAGCGGCTGGAAACCGTCCGCGATCTGCGGCCGGAAGTGCGCGCGACGCTCGAGCGCGCGGAAAAATTTCTCGGACTTGCGGCACTCGTCGCCGTGTTGCTCGCCGCCGTCGCCATCGCGCTCGCGGCGTCGCGTTACCTGCGCCGGCATCTGGACGCAGCGGCGATGATGCGTTGCTTTGGCGCGCGTGTCGTGCAGACCCTCGCGTTGTTCTTCTTCCAGTTTTTAGTTCTCGGCATTATCGCGAGTCTCGTCGGTGTCGCGTGCGCACTTGCCGGGCAGCAACTGCTGATTGCGCTGCTCGCGCAAGTGGTCGTGACCGATCTGCCGCCGCCAACATGGATGCCTGGGATCGTGGCGTTCGCGACAGGCTTGCTGCTGCTCGTCGGTTTTGCGCTGCCGCCGCTCGTTGCACTCGCACGAGTACCACCGCTGCGGGTTCTGCGGCGCGATCTGCCGCGGCCGCGGGCGGGCGGGCTCCTCGCGTACGCACTAGGCGCTGCCACGGTCGCGCTGCTGATCGGTTGGCAGGCGCGCGAAGCGCAGGCGGGGTTGATCATGGTCGGCGGGGTTGCCGGCCTGCTGCTCGTTTCCGCCGGCGTTGCGTGGGCGCTGCTAGGTTTGCTCAAACGCTTGCCGCAACGCGGCATCACGTGGCGGTTCGGACTTGCCAACCTGCGCCGGCGCGCTTTTGCGTCGAGCCTGCAGATCGGTGCGCTTGCGTTGGGCTTGATGGCGCTCTTGCTGTTGACGGTCGTGCGCGGCGATCTGCTGCGGAACTGGCGCGCGAGTCTGCCGCCCGATGCGCCCAATCAATTCCTGGTCAATGTGTTGCCGGAACAGGTCGACGATGCGCGCGCGCAACTCGCGCTAGGCGTCGCGGTGGACGTCCCGTTCAACCCGATGGTGCGCGGGCGTCTGGTCGAATTGAATGGCAAGCAGGTGGATACGACGCAGTTTGCCAATCCGCGCGCGCGGCGCCTCGCCGAACGCGAGTTCAATCTGTCGTGGGCCGAAGCGCTGCCCCAGGGCAACCGTATCGTCGAAGGAACGTTTTGGGCGCCTGGGCAACGCGGGACGCAGGCGGGAATATCGCTCGAGGACGGTATTGCCGAAGCGCTCGGCATTAGCGTGGGCGACGCGCTGACGTTCGACGTCGCCGGTACTACGGTGACCGCCAACGTGACGAGTTTGCGCAAGGTCGATTGGGATAGCTTCCGCGTCAACTTTTTCGCTCTGTTCGCTCCAGGCGCGCTCGATGCAATGCCGGCGACGTACATTGCGGCGTTTCGCGCGCCGGAAGGCAATTCGGGCTGGCTGCCCGCGCTCATACAGCGCCACCCGAATATTCTGGTCATCGATATTGGTGAGATCGTCCGGCAGGTACAGGGCATCATGGATCATGTCGCACGCGCGATCGAGTTCGTGTTCCTGTTCACCTTGGCGGGGGGTGTGCTCGTGTTGCAGGCGGCGATTGCGGCGACGCAGGACGAACGCAAATTCGACGCGGCCGTGTTGCGCACATTGGGTGCGTCGCAAAGACAACTCGCCGCGGCGCAGCTTTCGGAGTTTCTGCTGCTCGGCGCGCTGTCGGGGCTGGTCGCCGCCGGTGGCGCGACAGCAATAGGCTGGGCGCTTGCCGAACGCGTGTTCAAGATTCCGTTCGAAGCCAATCCGCTGGTTTGGCTCTATGGCCTGGTGGGAGGGGCGCTTGCCGTGACGCTTGCCGGCTGGCTCGGTACGCGTGCGACGGTACGCCAGCCGCCACTCGCCGTCATCCGTCAACTGGGCTGACGAACTCAGAACGCTTCCGTCAAATGCAATCCTCGCCGCGTTGCTGGACGCGGCTTTTTTTCGCTGTAATTACCGATTTATTGCATAATAATGCAGTCATAGAGCAGTAATTGCAGTGTAACAGTGAAATGACCACTTTTTCCGATAGCCTGGCCGTTGCCGCGGGACTCGTCGTCCACGGCGATGGTAACCTAGCCGACATCGTCGCGCTGAGTCTGCGCGTCAGCTTGAGCGCAACGTTCTTTGCCGCGTGTTTGGGGATGCCGTTAGGCGCGGCCATCGCCGTGGGACGCTTCGCGGGACGCCAGTCGCTGCTCATCTTGCTCAACGCGTTGATGGGATTGCCGCCGGTCGTCGTCGGATTGCTGGTGTATCTGCTGCTCTCGCGAGCGGGGCCGCTGGGCTCGTGGGGCTTTCTGTTCACGCCGGCGGCGATGATTGTTGCGCAGACGATCTTGATCACACCGATCATCGCCGCATTGACGCGACAGGTGGTCGAGGACTCGTGGGTCGAATACCGTGAACAACTGACGTCGCTGGGCGCCGGGACCGCGCGCGCCGCGCGGACGTTGCTCTGGGACACGCGCTTCTCGCTCGCAACGGTACTGCTGGCTGGGTTTGGGCGCGCGATCGCGGAAGTCGGCGCCGTGATGATCGTCGGCGGCAACATCGCGGGCGTGACGCGCGTCATGACCACGACGATCGCGCTCGAGACGAGCAAGGGCGATCTGCCGCTGGCGCTGGCGCTCGGATTCATCCTGATCGCGATCGTGCTGTTGCTGAATGCCGCAGCGCATGCGACGCGAGAATGGGCGCGAGCGCGTTATGGTTAACGTCGCCTCCGGCTTGCCGATTGTCCTTCACCACGTCGCCGCCTCACCCGGCGGCGTGCCGGTGCTGCACGGCATCGAGTTCACGGTGGAACGCGGCGGGCGCACGCTGATCCTGGGCGCGAACGGTTCGGGCAAGAGCACGCTGTTGCGCGTGCTGCACGGGCTCATCTCCCCCAGCGCAGGCGCCATCACGTGGGCTGGTCACACCGCGCGACCGCGCACACAGGCGATGGTGTTTCAGCGTCCGGTACTGCTGCGGCGATCCGCGGAAGCGAACGTTCGCTACGCGTTGGACTTGGCGGGCATCCACGGCATGGACGCCGATTCGCGTATCGCCGAAGCGTTGGCCGAAGTGGGTTTGCGCGGGTTGGCTAAGCGTTTTGCGCGCGTGCTCTCCGGTGGCGAGCAGCAGAAATTGGCGCTCGCGCGTGCGTGGGCATTGCGGCCGGAGGTGCTGTTTCTCGACGAACCGACCGCGAGCCTCGATCCTGCGTCTGCGCGCGCGGTCGAGGCGATCGTCACCGATATCCACGACCGAGGCACCACGGTCGTGATGACCACGCACAATCTCGCGCAGGCCAAGCGGCTTGCCGACGACATCATTTTCTTGCACGCGGGCCGCGTCGTCGAACGCACACCGGCGCAGGCATTTTTTCGCGCGCCACGCTCTGCCGAGGCGGCCGCGTTTCTGGAAGGAGAGCGATTGTGATCCGCCGTCATATCCTGGCGTTGCTGTCCGGCCTGATGTTTGCGCTGCCGGTGTTGGCGCAAGATAGATACATCACCATTGCATCGACGACCTCCACCGAGCAGTCGGGATTGTTCGACCACCTGCTGCCAATCTTCGAGAAGGCCACGGACATCAAGGCGCGCGTGGTGGCGCTGGGAACCGGTCAGGCGCTTGACATGGCGCGGCGCGGCGATGCCGACGTCGTGTTAGTGCACGACATGGCGGCGGAAGAGAATTTCGTCGCTGAGGGCTTCGGTGTCAAGCGGCTGCCCGTGATGTACAACGATTTCGTCGTCATCGGACCCAAGAGCGATCCCGCGAGAATCGCCGGCGGCAAGGACACGCTCGCCGCGCTGCGCGAGATCGCGGCAGCCAAGGCGCCGTTCGTTTCGCGCGGGGACAAGAGCGGGACGCACGCCGCCGAGTTGCGTTACTGGAAGGCGGCGGGTGTGGACCTCGATGCCCGCAAGGGAGCGTGGTATCGCGATACCGGATCGGGGATGGGTCCGACGCTCAACACCGCATCGTCGATGAATGCGTACGTGCTCGCCGACCGTGGGACGTGGCTCAACTTCAAGAATCGCGGCG
Organism: Casimicrobiaceae bacterium; assembly: GCA_051003055.1. Lineage (GTDB taxonomy): Bacteria > Pseudomonadota > Gammaproteobacteria > Burkholderiales > Casimicrobiaceae > VBCG01. The sequence continues at coordinate 2,704 of JBPCLS010000398.1, read as the reverse complement.
AACTCGTCATCCTGGTCGAAGGCGATACGCGCCTCTTCAATCAATACGGCGTAATCCTGGTCAATCCGGCGAAGCATCCACACGTCAAGCAGGACCTCGGCCAAAAATTTGTCGACTGGGTGGTTTCGCCACAGGGACAGGCGGCGATTGCGAGCTACAAAATCGGCGGCGCGCAACTGTTTTTTCCGAACGCAACGCCGTAGGCCGCGGGCCAATTCTCGGCCCCATAGACGGAACTAGGCGTTGAACACGACTCGCCCGGTGGCCGCGATGTCGTAGCCGCCGAGCGCCTTGGCCTGTGTCGCGAAGTCGCCGGTGCGTACGAACGCGAGCAGCATCTGCATCGCCGGCTCGAAATACGCGCGCCGCGCCAGCACCAAGTCCATGCGTTCGACGGCGAGCGGAATGAAGGCCAGGCCGTGGGCCCGCGCGGCGGCTTCAATGCCCACGCCGGCATCGGCATGCCTCGCGCGAATCGTGGCGGCAAGATCGGTTTCGGCGAGAGCGGGGCGCGCCAGCCAATCGAGTGAGCTCGGCGCCAGTTTCGCGCGTTCGAGCAGATGTTCGAACAGCCGATGGCTGCCCGCTTCCGGTTGCCGCGGCACGACCCGCGCGCGTTTTTTGCGCAGGTCTGCCAACGTTCTGATCCGGAGCGGATTGCCCGGCGCAAGCAGCAGGCCCTGCGTCCGTTTCGCCCATTCGAACGCCACGATTTGGTCAACGCTGGGCGCGACTCGCAGCAGCGGAATGTTGTACTCGCCGCTGGCGCGATCGAGCCAGTGCAACGCCGCCACCGTGGCATCACCCCGTGCCAATCGATCCAGGCCAGCCCTGCTGCCGCAGGCGAGGATGGCCAGACCGCAACGAGACTCGCGCGCTGCCCATTCGAGCAATGGATCGTGACTGCCGGCGATGATCGGCGGCGCATTGTTCGCGTTCGCGACTTGGGGCAGGCCGGACTTTGCGGCAAGCCACGCGTCGATCTGGCGGCGCGGAAACAGGAGCTTTCCGGTTGCGCGAATATGCGGCACTGCACCGCGTCGGACGAGATCGTAGACGCGCCGTTCCTTGAGCCGCAGATACGCCGCGACTTCGCGCGTCTCCATCATTTCGGCGGCGGCAGCGGGCGGCTGCGGTGGGGTCTTCTGGCGCGACACGCGCCGATTCTCGCACGCGGAAGCTAGCCGCTTATTTTCCGGCGAGAATCGCTTCGCGCGAGAAGATGCGTGCCACGGCTATGAGCGCGATGACGATCAGCGCGGCGGGCACCACATACGACAACGCAAGCTGCGCGGACGGGACCGCCTCTCCGCGCAGCGCCAGATTCAGCAGCGTGTATTGACCGGATACCGGAACGATGGCGATCCAATCGGGTTCCTTGCGCTGCAGAAACAGTTGGACCGCGGGCACCAGCGCGACGATGAACAGCAACACCGACACATTCGCCTGCGCTTCCTTGAACGTACGGCCGCGGCTGCCCATCAAAAGCATGATCGCCGGGAGCAGCAGGATCATAGGAAGCAAGATGACGACGAAGCGCGCAAACTCGCGTGCACCGAACAAAAACGGGATGCCCACCGCGGGCAACGGCGCGAATGACAACGTGAGATAAAAGCCCAGCAAGGTCAGGATGACGACGAGCGCGTTGAACGCCGACACGGCGAGCCATTTGCCGATAACGAGCTCTAGCGGCCGCGCGGGTGTGGTCAATAGCGGCTCGAGCGAAGCCCGTTCGCGTTCGCCTGCGGTGGTGTCGAGCGCGACTGCCATCCCTCCCATGACCGCGGCAAAGAGGCCGTAATAAGCGACCAGAAACAACGCGAGCGCGCCGGATTGTTGCGGTGTCGCGACATCCGCGGCTTCCACGTTCAGCGGGTTGGCGACGGTCGGCGCGATACCGCGCAACAACAGTCGCTGCCCACCCCACTGCCGGTTGTACGCGCGCAGCAGCGATTCCGTTTGATTGATCGAGACTTGCGCGCGATCGCGCGAGCGGTCGTAGACAAGTTTCACCGTTCCCTGCATGCCTTTGGCCACGTCCGCGGCGAACGCCGGATCGACGATCAGAACAACGGAAAGTTCGCCCGCCTTGACCTTCACTTCGTAGTCGACTGGGGCCGGCGTCAGCGTGACCTGCTGACGTTCGAGGAACGCGATCAGCGCCGGAGCGTGTTCGCTGCCGACCACGAACAGTTCGAGCTCGCGGGCGCGGTCGGCCTGACTCGCGATCAGGTTGAAGATCAGGATGAGAAAGATCGGGCCAGCCGCCGCGGCCGAAAACAGCGTCACCATCATCGTTCGGCGGTCGCGCAGCGTATCGACGAGTTCCTTGCGCGCGATAGTGAATATGCGTCGGCCTCCGGCCATATAACTCATGCGCTCGGCCTCTTTGTGCGGTAGCGCAAGGCCGAAACGGTAGCGTGTCGGCCTCTGGCCGCATTCGGACAGACCGTCGATCCCCCTTCGGGGGGCCCTCGCCGGTTCCTCATGCGCCACCTCTTTGTGCGGTAGCGCAAGGCCGAAACGGTAGCGTGTCGGCCTCTGGCCGCATTCCGACAGACCGTCGATCCCCCTTCGGGGGGCCCTCGCCGGTTCCTCGTGCGCCCCCTCTTTGTGCGGTAGCGCAAGGCCGAAACGGTAGCGTGTCGGCCTCTGGGCGCACTCGGGTTGACCGTCGATCCCCCTTCGTGGGCACCTCCCCCGT
>JBPCLS010000397.1:0-3181 GCA_051003055.1 Casimicrobiaceae bacterium | reverse complement strand
AGTTCATGTGTCAGCGCCGTCGCGGCGCGCGCAACGGCAACGGCGCGTTGTGCTCGACGCCCGCCACGGCCGGAATCGGCGCTATCGGAGCGCCCGCAAGCGGCGCGTATTCGGGTATCCAGCTTTTCAAGCGCGCACGCACTTCCGCATCGTCGGCGGCACGATCGCGCTCGCACCACGCAACCATCTGTCGCACCGCTTCGAGACTCGCATCGCGCGCATCGGCGATGAAAAGTTTTGGATGGGGCGTGGGCTTCCGCGCTTCCTCGGAGGCGAGCGGCTCCTCGAAGAGCTTCTCTCCAGGACGCAGTCCGGTGAAGACGATCGGCACGCGATCCGGATCGGCGCCGGAAAGCTTGATCATGTCGCGCGCGAGATCGACGATGCGCACGGGTCCGCCCATGTCCAGCACGAGAATTTCCCCGCGCTGCCCCTGCAGTCCCGCTTGCAGCAGCAGCTGCGTGGCTTCGGACAGCGACATGAAATAGCGGGTGATTTCCGGATGCGTGACCGTGACCGGACCGCCGCGCGCGATCTGCTCGCGAAAGCGCGGGATCACGCTACCCGCGCTGCCGAACACGTTGCCGAAGCGGACCAGCACGAATTGCGTGCCCGAGCCCTGCAGGCTCTGGCAGACGATTTCGGCCAACCGCTTGGTCGCGCCCATCACATTGGTCGGATTGACCGCCTTGTCCGATGACACCAAGACGAATTTCTCGACCTTCGCGGCCACCGCACAACGCGCGAGCACCCACGTACCGTAAGCATTGTTGCGCACCGCCTGCCAGGCGTTAGTCTCCTCCATCAGCGGCACGTGCTTGTACGCGCCGGCGTGAAAGATCACGCTTGGCCGTTCACGCGCCAGCACTTCCTCGACCAACACGGCGTGCTTCACGTCGCCGACCACGCAGGCAAGCGGCAACTGCGGAAAGGCGTCCTGCAGCGACGTCTGGATTTCGTACAACGCCGCTTCCGATAGGTCGTACAGGACGATCTTTGCGGGACGAAACCGGGCAATCTGCCGCGTGAGCTCGGCACCGATCGAGCCGCCGGCGCCGGTCACCATCACCACACGGTTGCCGAGCCAATCGGCCAGCCCGGCAGTGTCGAGCTTCACCGGATCGCGTCCGACCAGGTCATCCAGCTCGATGTTGCGAATCGTCGTCAGCGCGGAGCGGCCGCTGATCAAGTCCTCGTAGGAAGGAACGGTAAGCGCTTCGATGCCGCCCGCCGCGCACAGCTCGGCGACTCTGCGGCGGACGGCGTGATTGGCCGACGGTAGCGCCAGAATAACTTTGCGCACACCATATTTGCGCACCCATATCGGCAAGTCCGCGATCGGACCCAGCACGCTGACCTTGCGCACCCGCCGCCCCCGCTTGGCCGGGTCATCGTCCAGCAGTCCGACGACGCGCCACTGGCGGCTGCGCGTCAAGTCCTCCGCCAGCCGCGCACCGGCTTCTCCGGCGCCGACGATCAACACCGGCTCGCCGAGCGCTTCGAGCGGGCTGTACAGCCGATGCTCCTTCCAGATTCGATAAGTGAAACGGCTGCCGGCCATCAGAAAAATGAGCACCAGCGGATAGAAAATGAGCACACTGCGCGGGACGACGGTCTGCGCTTGCAGCATGACGAGGACGACCGGCACGAGGAGCCCCCCCAGACCGGCGGACAACACGATGCGTTGCAAATCGACGATGCTCGCGAACCGCCACAGGCCACGGTAGAGTCCAAGCGCGAGAAAGATGCCGGCCTGCAGCGGCACGATCCACGCGAGCGTCCACCACATGTGGGACAGGTACGGCTCGGACAGATCGAGGTTCAGGCGGAGCCAGTACATGGCGACCCATGCGAGCGCCGCCGCGCAGATATCGTGCAGGAAGGCGAGAGAAGCCCGCCAGTTGATCCGTTGGTTCATTGCGCCTTGGTCGCGTGGTGCCGCCAATGATAATCAGTTGCCAGGAACAACAAAGCGCCGGCGCCACTCCAGGCCGCGAGCGCGAGCCAGCCCACCCCCGGCGCGTACGCCAGACATAAGACTGCCGAACCGGCGGTCCCGATCATCCATGCCGCGTACACGCCGAGCGTTCCGCGATGACCGGCGCCCATCCGATGGAGCCGCTGATAGTAGTGCGTGTTGTGCGCTTCCCACACCCGCTCGCCGCGGAGCAAGCGCCGCAACAGCGTCACCGTAGCGTCGGCAATGAACGGCAAAAAGACGATAAGCGGAAACCAGGCGGGCCAGGCACCGTCGACGACACCGGCGAAGCCGAATCCCGACGCGAGAAATCCCAGCGGGACCGCGCCGATGTCGCCCAGGAACATTTTTGCCGGCGGCCAGTTGATCCACAACAAGGGAACGGTTGCGGCGGCAATTGCAACGTAAGCCGTTGCCGACGCGCCGTCAATCAACGCGGCGATGGCGTACGCGGTGAACCCTACCACCGCCATCAACGCGGCCAGGCCGTCACTGCCGTCCATGAAGTTGTACAGGTTGGCGCCCCAGACGATAGTGGCTATTCCGCACAACAGCAGCACTAGATAGTCCGAAGCCGGATGCAAGGTTGCACTCAAAATTGCGGCGGCCAACGCAATGGCAGCGCCGATGTGCACGGCGACGCGGCGCGCGGGAGAAACTCCGCGCCAATCGTCCTGCAAGGAAATGACGCCGACGATTACCACGCTGATGAGCCCAATGCTCCAATTGCCGGGAATTCCAGGCGGCGCGACCAGCGCCACCGGCAGCGCACCCGCCCAAATCGCGAGCCCTCCGACTCGCGGCACCGGGGCGCCATGCAACGAACGGGGATTGGGCGCGGCGTGCGGCAGGTGGTCGCGGACCCGCATCAGCAGCCAGAGGGTGCCGCCGGCCACGGCGATTGCCGCGATTGTCGCCGCCAATAGATCGGCCGGGGTCATCGGACAAACCGCACCCAACGCGCTTTGAGGCCACCCAGCAAGGTCTCGATGCGACCGCGTGACACCGTCTGGCGTCGCCAGGTTTCAGACGCAGCGATGGGCATTTTTCCGCGGAGCTTAATGACAACCAAGGAGAATCAGGAGAGCTAAGCGCTCAAAATAGCGCGTTCTGGCCCGCCGCTCGCGGGAATGCGGCATTCAACGCATTTCGCTTTGCGATCATGGTGTTAGTGGGAGGGCTTCCGCTGTATTCCGGCGTGGG
>JBPCLS010000396.1:0-3186 GCA_051003055.1 Casimicrobiaceae bacterium | reverse complement strand
GCCGTCGTCATCTGCTGACGACGCGCGGATTGCTGGATCTCCGCGAGCTCCTTGTCCTGCAGCAAGACCTGGAGGCGCTTACTCATATGATGAGTCTAATCGACTAACATAGTGTAGTCAACTTTGGAGACTCCTCAGGATTGCGGGTAAACGATGGTACCTGCGAACACAGCGCCAAGCGCTGCGACCCGCAGAGGTGTGGGACGGATTTGCATGGCGGCCGCTGTGGTGCGCCGACGCGCGTAGCGATGATTCAACCATCACGGCGCGGGACGCACGTTGACCGCCATCAAGTCATGCGGACGTCGATGCGTGGCGCCGTCTGGCCGGCGCCAACGCTTAGGCGATGCGCTCGTCGATCCGTTTCGAAGGGGCGAGCAACGCGTTTCGGCTCGAACACGGCGAGCCCGGCGATGTCCTTCCTTTTTAATCTTTGGAAACGTTACGAATTCCCCGGGTTCCCGCGAGCATCCGCGCCGGCGCTTCTTTATCGCGCTAACGGAGTTCGATTTTCAGGGTGCGTCCTACAGTGGAATTCGGTTAGGTTGGCGATACCCGCCGCCCCGAACGAGCCATACTTGCAGATCGCACTATCGGAGGCTCGATGAACACGATTATCGCAGGTCGCTTTGACGAACAGACCGAGGTCGATCAAACCGTTAACGATCTTCATCGTGCTGGTTTTGCGGCCGATCAAATTGACACTTTTTTTGTCAATCCGCCGGGGCAGCACGATGTCTTCTCGGTTGGAGGCGATCAGGACGAATCCGCGGGGGCCACCAAGGCCGACGCGACAGCGGTGGGCGGCATCGGCGTGGGTGCAATTGTGGGGATCGGGGCTGGGCTTGCCACGGCGCCGTTCCTCGGTCCGGCCGCGATTGCGGTCGGCGCGGGTGTCGGTGCGTATACCGGCTCGCTTGCGGGCGCGCTGGGCGGGATGGACGATCCCCACAAGCTCGAAGACGATGCCACTGTGCCGCAGTCCCGGCACGGAGGACTTATCGTCGCGGTTCACGCTCCGGATCAGGGCACGCAGTCGCAGGCGATTGCCATCCTGCGCGCGCGCGACGCCAAGGACATCGAAGGAGCCGAGGGAAAGTGGGTTGCCGGTTCGTGGTCGGATTTCGATCCGCTGCTACCCGCCCGTCTGGTGGGCATCAAGACGTCCGAGGACGCCGATTCAAGCATTGGGGTGGGCAAGACGCAATCGCGGCTCGTCGAATAAGCAGCCGCCCGTTCCTCTCGAACGGGAGGTCGCCATGCCTTTGAATGAGGGAAGCAGTGACGCGACGGTAGGCGCGAATCAAGGAGATTAGGCGACGTGAAACACGGTGTCATCTCTCCCCCGGGATGACCTTGGCGCCGTCGAACTTGCTGTCTACTTGCGGTCTTCTTTTTGGCTCGCGGCCAACTTGTCGTCGCTGCCCACTCGGCAGATCCGTCGTTGCTTAGGAAGGGTCCTGCACGAGCTGTAGGCAGCAGCACGATCGCGCAGTCGCTGCTGCGTGCCCCTCGGAAATCCTCAGGCTGAACCCGTGGTCACGAGGGTATTGGTCGCCTCTTGAGATGGCGCTAGAGTGCCGCCTTCTTTCTCGCATCCATGTAGTTCGGCTCTTTGCGGCGCTTGCGGCGCAGCAGCGAGACGAAAGCGGCGCCTCCACAGCCTTTACAAGCCGCAAAAAAAAATCGCCAAACGGATGTCCATACTCATGACAACCCCAATGCACTGAATGCGCACGATGACAGTGCGTTGGGGTCCGGGGTGCCGGATCCCCGCAGAGACATGAAGTCGACTCGAAGTTGGAGACCCGCCATCGCTTGGCGGCGGGTGCGCTCGTCCTTGTGAAATCGGTCCTTGGTAGCTTGCATCACGACTATTCGGTTGGACAGCGCGGTCGAACGCTTGAATCGCGGCGACAAGTCTCGAGAGAAGCGCGTAATTCGAATATTTGCGGAGGACACTTGTCGTAGCATGTCTGGTGGCGGTTTCCCAAGGATGCAAAAATGGCAATCAAACTCTATTCCTGGCCGTCCAGTTCCGGCACGCGCATTGCATGGGCGCTCGAAGAACTGGGCGTTCCGTATGAGTACGTCGAACTAGATGCGAAAAAGCTCGAGCATCGAACGCCTCAATACCTGGCAATCAACCCGCACGGGAAAGTGCCCGGGCTTTCTGACGGCAACCTGACGTTTTTCGAGTCGGGCGCGATCCTGCTGTATCTCGGCGACCAGTACGGCGTCGAAAGGCAGCTATGGCCGGCCAATGCGGGCCAATCCCGCGCCGACGCAGTTTGCTGGACCGTGTGGGCGATGACCGAGTTCGGCAATTACATGATGCAGTACCTGTATCACGGGCTCGACACGCCGTTCTCGTACAAACCCGAAGACCGCAGCAAGACCTGCGCCGAGTACAACCAATCGCAATTCATCCGTGGGCTGGATGCGTTGCAAGCGCGGCTCCAAGGTCGCGAGTATCTGCTTGGCGCCTTCTCACTCGCCGATGTTCCGGCTGCAAGCTGGCTGGCGTTAGGAACCATGTTCGGGATCAAACTCGACAGCCACCCGCGGGTGGCCGACTGGTCAAAGCGCTGCGGCGACCGCCCGGCATGCAAGCGGGCACGATAGGGCACATCGCGTTACCTCGCGAACTGGTCGGACGGCCCTCGGCACCGCCAGCGGCACGCGGGTGCGTGACTTCCGGCCGTTAAACCGATCCGAGCGCGCCTTGATCGCTTCGCGCGCCGCAATCCGCGGCTTAACGCGGGGGTTACGCTCTAGCCGGATTGATCGAACTCGCACGGCGACGGGACGTCACCGAAGGCGGTCAGGGTCGGCGTGTCGGTGTTCATCGGAATCACCTGCCGGCGCTGCGAGCTCGCGTGCGGCAGCAACGCGCCGGGCCACTGCTCGATGCGCTGCATACCTGGTTGTCGGCGACGTTGCAAATGGTATCGGCGAAGTCCGAACTCGCGGGGGCCATCAAGTATGCGTGGGTGCGTTGGAGCGCACTCACCCGCTATCGCGACGACGGCCGCATCGAGATTGACAACAACAGTGCCGAGCGCTCGATTCGACCGCTGGTCCTGGGCAGGCGCAATTACCTGTTCGCCGGCTCGGATGCCGGTGGCGAGCGCGCAGCTTGCATCTACGGTCTCATCGGCACCGCTTTGCTCAACGACCGTGATC
>JBPCLS010000395.1:0-6702 GCA_051003055.1 Casimicrobiaceae bacterium | reverse complement strand
GACATGCCTTGATAAAACGCGAGCGCGATCGCTTGCCTGGGACCCGCGTCGAGCGTTTCGACGCATTGGCGGACCGCGTGCGCGTCGGCGCCGCTCAGCAGCATTTCCTCGGGCGTCGGATCGCCCGACGGCGGATCGAAGCCGCCTCCCTCATCTGCTTCTGTTGCGAGCGGCACCGTCAGCAACTCGCGCTGCCGCAGCCAATCGAGGCAACGATTGCGCACAATCGTGTTGAGCCACGTGAAAGGTTGACTGCGACTCGCTTGGTACGAATCGGCGTGATGCCAGATGCTGACGAATGCTTCCTGCAGGAGCTCTTCCGCAGCAGGCGCTTCTCTGACGATACGCACGGCGACGCCGAATAGATGCGGCGACGTCTGCTCGTAGAGCGCCGCGAACGCGGATTGATCTTTGAGCGCAACGCGCGAGAGGAGCTCGCTTAAGCGCTCGTTGCGTGAGGCAGCGTGCAGCGCTTTGCGATCGGCGGGCGTTTCGGCCATAAAAGACTTTACGTGCTCGGCGTTCGCGCGCGATTCTTCTGCCACAGCACGTCGGGGGAGCCCGCCGCGTGGTTCGCCGCGCGCGCCAGGATGAACAGCAGGTCCGACAGCCGGTTCACGTAGACGCGCGAATTTACGCTCACCGATTCGGTGGCCGCGGCTTTGACCAGCGAGCGTTCGGTGCGCCGGCACACGGTCCGCGCCACGTGCGCCAGCGCGGCGGCGCGCGACCCGCCGGGCAGAATGAATTCCTTGAGCGGTGCAAGATTCGCGTTAAAACTTTCGACCGCTGCTTCCACGCGGGCGATATGATCCTGCGTGATCGCAGCGAAACCGGGAATCGACAACTCGCCACCCAGATCGAACAGATCGTGCTGGACGGCGGTGACGCATTGCGCGATAGCGGGCGGCAACTCTTCGGTGAGCAGCATGCCCAGCACGGAGTTGAGCTCATCCACGGCCCCGATGGCTTCGATCCGCGGCGAATCCTTGGCGACGCGTGTGCCATCGCCCAGGCCGGTCGTACCGGCGTCGCCGGTGCGCGTGACGATTTTGGAAAGACGGTGGCCCATCGGCGGAAAATCGAGAGCGAAGCGTGGTAAGTGTTCTCGGGCAAGCGGCGAGCGTAACGAAGTATCCGGGACCGGGCAAGCGACATCAACGGTTGGCGCCGCGCCTATGCTCTCGTTTGCGGGCCTGCTAGCATGAAGGCCGTCAGCACAAAGCGAGGTGCCATGGAGATCGACGAGCAGGAGTTGCCGCGCAATGCGGCGAATTATGCGCCATTGACGCCGCTGTCGTTCATCGCGCGCGCAGCGCACATCTGGCCGCAGCGGATGGCCGTCGTGCATGGCGCGCGGCGCTACACATGGGAGGAGAGCTACGCGCGTTCGCGGCGGCTGGCCTCGGCGCTGGCGCAACGCGGTATCGGTCGTGGCGGTACGGTCGCGGCGATGCTTTCGAATACGCCGGAAATGATCGAAGCGCATTTCGGAGTGCCGATGTGCGGTGGCATTTTGAACACGCTGAACACGCGGCTGGACGCGGAGGCTATCGCGTTCATGCTGCAACACGGGGACGCGAAGGTGCTGCTGACCGACACCGAATTCGCGCCGATCGTCGCACCGGCGCTCGCTCGTCTCGCGCAAAAGCCGCTGGTCATCGACATCGTCGACACGCTCGGGCCTGGTGGTGATCGACTGGGCGAAGCCGATTACGAAACGTTCATTGCAACGGGCGATCCCGGGTTCGCGTGGCAGCCGCCTGAAGACGAATGGCAGTCGATTTCGCTTAATTACACGTCGGGCACGACGGGCAATCCGAAAGGTGTCGTGTACCACCACCGCGGCGCGTACCTAAACGCGCTGTCGAATATCATCGACTGGGGAATGCCGCGCCACTCCGTCTACCTGTGGACGCTGCCGCTCTTCCACTGCAACGGCTGGTGTTTCGCATGGACGATGGCTGCGAACGCGGGGACCAACGTGTGCCTGCGCAAAGTGGAAGCGCAGGCCATTTTCGGTGCAATCCGCGCGCACGGCGTCACGCATTACTGCGGCGCGCCCATCGTGCATTCGTTGCTCATCAACGCGCCGGAGGAGATGAAGCAGGGCATCGCGCACAAAGTATCCGGGCTGGTCGCGGCGGCAGCGCCGCCGGCAGCGATGATCGAAGGGATGGAACGGTTGGGTTTTGATCTGACGCACGTGTACGGCCTGACTGAGACCTACGGACCGGCGGCGGTATGCGCGAAGCATCCGGAATGGGCGACGCTGCCGATCGGCGCGCGCACCGAACGCAACGGTCGCCAAGGCGTGCGCTACACGGTCGAGGAGGGCATGGCAGTGCTCGACTCCGCGACGATGCGTCCCGTACCGCCCGATGGCGAGACGATGGGCGAGATCATGTTTCGCGGCAACATCACGATGAAGGGTTATCTGAAGAATCCGGCGGCAACGCGGGAAGCGTTCGCCGGTGGGTGGTTCCATTCGGGCGACCTGGCGGTGATGCAGCAGGATGGCTACGTCAAGATCAAGGATCGCTCGAAGGACGTGATCATCTCCGGCGGCGAAAACGTGAGTTCGCTCGAAGTCGAGGACGTGCTGTATCGGCATCCGGCCGTATTGGCCGCGGCGGTCGTCGCGCAGCCCGATCCGAAATGGGGGGAGACTCCCTGTGCGTTTGTCGAGATCAAACCGGACGTCACCGTCAGCGAAGCCGAATTGATCGAGCATTGCCGCCAACATCTGGCGCGCTTCAAGGCGCCCAAAACAATTGTGTTCGGCGTGCTGCCCAAGACGTCCACCGGCAAGATCCAGAAGTTCCTGTTGCGGGAGCGGGCCAGATCCGCGAGGGCGATTGAATAGCCGCGTGAGCGGCGAGCAGGGGCTCCACTTGTGGGGATGCGAGCAATCCGAATCGCGGCTCGAGGCCGACGCGCGGCGCAACACGTCCCGCAACCGTACCGAGAGGCCGAGCGCGTGAGCTCAGGAGCAGGGGCCGCAATAGGATTGCTACTTATCGGGGGCCTTGAGTTCTGCCGACGTTGACGAGCCGATCGAGGGCATCCAACATAACGGCATGCCTACTGTTTTCCCGAGCCTACGAGGGTATCGCTTTTTCTTTTTCAGCGTCGATCGCGACGAACCGATGCACATTCACATCGCGAAGGTCGTGCGTACGCAAAATATTGGATGCACCCGTTGGCATTGGCACGTTCCAGAAATTTCCGCAGCCACGAGCTGAACGAAGTAGCAAGGCTTATTGAAGAACATCGAGACGAAATTGCGAGGAAATGGCATGAACACTTTGGCCGAGAAGATTGAACCGCTAGCGGTAGACGTGTCCTTTACCGAAGACGCCCTGCGTGTCGTGCTGGCTGACGGCCGAGAAGTTTCCGCTCCATTGCTGTGGTTCCTTCGGTTGCTCCATGCCACACCTGAGCAGCGTGCGAAGTGGGCACTGATTGGCGATGGCATCGGCATTCACTGGCCACAGGTCGATGAGGACATCGAGGTCGAGAGTCTCCTGGCCACGTGATCGGCCAACCCAGCGTTCAACACGGACGCCCATCGGGCGGGGGGTCAGAGGTCACCAAACAATGCGCGTTGGTCACATTACACCTGCAGTAGACCTCACCCCGGCGTTTCGGCCAGCGAAAGCAGCGACGCATTACCGCCCGACGCCGTTGTGTTGATCGTCACCGTCCGCTCGTGCGTGAGCCGCGACGCGTCGTAATGCCCATTGTTATCGGCGACGAGCAGCGGCACGATCTTGCCGTCGGCGGCGGCGAGCGCCGAACGCACTGCGTGCGCCGCCTCGTCCGTGCCCGCGAAGAGCACCGCGTCGGGTTCTGTCGCCAGCACGTCATCGACCTGTTCACAGCGGGCATCAGCCAGAACCGCGCAGACCTGCTTGGCCAGCGGCGATGCCGTCAAAAGCGCAACGTTGCCCGCGTCAATCGCAATCTGGGCTTGCGCCAGCAACGCGCTTTCGGAATCGGCAATGCAGGCGACACGTCCGCGCGGCCGCAGGTAGAGCGTATTGGATTCGCCGGTCGGCCCGGGAAGCTCGACACAAAGAGTGAGCTCGTTGGCGCGCTGCCGATCGCCGCCACGGACGAGGCGCCGCAGGTAATGCGGGCCGCCTGCCTTGGGGCCGGTTCCGGACAAACCCTCACCGCCGAAGGGTTGGACTCCGACGACAGCGCCGATGAGGTTACGATTGACGTAGATGTTGCCGGCGCGAATGCGCGCGCACACCGTCTCGATTGTCTCGTCGATGCGCGTCTCTATGCCATGCGTCAGCCCGTAACCGGTCGCGTTGATCGCATCGACCAGACTCGCGATGTCGCCTTGCCGAAACCGCAGCACGTGTAACACCGGACCGAAGACCTCTCCGGTCAATTGATCGAGCCGTTCGATCTCGATTATCGTCGGTGGAAAAAACGTCCCATGCGCGCAGTCGGGCGGCAGGTCGAGCGTGAAGACCGGCGCACCAGAACTGCGCATCCGCGCAACATGCTTGGAGAGCGTCGCGTGCGCGTGTTCGTCGATCACCGGTCCCACGTCCGAATCGAGACGGCGCGTATCGCCGACGCGCAATTCCTGCATCGCGCCGTGCAGCATCGGCAGCATGCGATCGACGATATCCTCCTGCAGGCAGAGCACGCGCAATGCCGAGCAACGCTGGCCCGCACTGTCGAACGCGGAGACGAGCGCGTCAGCGACGACCTGCTCGGACAGCGCCGAGCTATCGACGATCATCGCGTTTTGCCCGCCCGTTTCGGCGATGAGGACCGGATCATCGGCACGTTGCGCGAGTTGCCGGTGAATGCCGCGCGCGACCTGCGAAGACCCCGTGAACAAAACACCGGCGATGCGGCGATCGGCGACGAGTGTGGCACCTACCGTTTCGCCCTGGCCCGGCAGCAACTGCAATGCGGCCGGTGGAATTCCGGCACGATGCAGCAACGCAACCGCGCGTGCGGCGATCAGCGGCGTCTGTTCAGCCGGCTTCGCGAGGACCGGATTGCCGGCGGCGAGCGCTGCGCTGACCTGCCCGACGAAAATCGCCAACGGAAAATTCCACGGCGAGATGCAGACCATCGGGCCGCGGGCCACGGGCCCAGGTACGATGTCCGAGCCAAGCTCGCGCCGTGCCTGCGCCGCGTAGTAGCGACAGAAATCCGCCGCTTCGCGCACCTCGCCCAGCGCATTGGGCAGCGTCTTACCGGCTTCGCGTATGGCCAGCGCGAGTAACGTCACGCGATCGTCTTCGAGCAGGTCGGCCGCGCGTTCGAGACACGCGGCGCGCTCGGCGGCCGGTATGGCAAACCAGCCGTGTCCCGTGGTTGCAGCGAGCGTGATCGCGCGGGACACGTCGGCGGCTGTCGCTTCGATGACGGTGCCGACGATGTCGCGCCGGTCACTCGGATTGCTGATCGTGATGGTCTCGCGCCGTGCATCGCGCAACGGTTCACCGAGCATGGGCGCCGCCGTGAATTGCCCCTGCGTTTGCGAGAGCCCACGCTCGAGGGTACGCAACTGCGCTTCGTCGGAGAAATCGATGCCGCTGGAATTCTTACGGTCGGGGTACAGCGCAGCGGGCAGCGGAATGCGCCGATGGGGCGCGCCGCCGGTGGCGCGCGCAGCGGCAACCGGATCGGCTACGAGTTCGCTGATCGTCACCGCCGGATCGACGATGCGGTTAACGAACGAGGTGTTCGCGCCGTTTTCGAGCAACCGCCGCACGAGGTAGGCCAGCAGTGTTTCGTGCGAGCCGACCGGCGCGTAAATGCGGCAGGGACGATTGAGGTTGTCCGCGCCAACCACCTGGTCATACACACTCTCACCCATGCCGTGCAAACATTGGAATTCGTAGTCGGCGCTGCCGGCCAGTGTATGGATGGCGGCGATCGTGAACGCGTTGTGGCTCGCGAACTGCGGGTAGATGGCATCCGCTGCGCTGAGCATCGCTTTCGCGCACGCGAGGTACGCGACGTCGGTATGCACTTTGCGCGTGAACACCGGGTAGTCCGCGAGCCCGTCGACTTGCGCACGCTTGATCTCGGTGTCCCAGTACGCACCCTTGACCAGCCGCACCATCAGGCGCCGTTGCTGGCGCCGCCCGAGATCGGCGAGCCAGGCGACGACGGCGCGTGCGCGTTTCTGATACGCCTGCACGACAAAACCAAGACCGTTCCAACCGGCAAGTGCCGGGTCCGCGGCGAGCATTTCGAACAGGTCAAGCGAGAGATCGAGCCGGTCGGCTTCTTCGGCGTCGATATTGAGTCCGATGTCATAACTTCGCGCGAGAAGCGCGAGTTGCCCCAAAGCCGGTGCTAGCTCATCGAGTACGCGCGCGCGTTGCGACCGCGAGTAGCGCGGATGCAGCGCCGACAGCTTGATGGAAATACCCGGACCTTTGTTGACACCTTTGCCCGCGGCGGCTGCGCCGATGGCATGGATCGCCGTTGCGTACGCTGCGAAATACGCCTGCGCATCGGTCGCGGTCAGCGCTGCTTCGCCGAGCATGTCGAACGAAAACCGGTAGCCGCGCGCTTCGCGCTCGCGGGCGTTGACCAGCGCTTCGTCGATCGTGCGGCCCGTGACAAACTGTTTGCCGAGCAGTCGCATCGCAAGATCGACGCCTTTCCGGATCAGCGGCTCGCCGCCCTTGCGCAACAGCGACGCGAGTGCCT
>JBPCLS010000394.1:0-9941 GCA_051003055.1 Casimicrobiaceae bacterium | reverse complement strand
AGCGAGGGGTTGCATCAGGTGTTCCTCGACGCCGGCTTCGAATGGCGTGAGCCGGGCTGCTCCATGTGTCTCGCGATGAACGACGACCGGCTCGAACCAGGTGAGCGTTGCGCGTCGACGTCGAACCGCAATTTCGAAGGACGCCAGGGAACCGGGGGGCGGACGCATCTGGTCAGTCCGGCGATGGCCGCCGCCGCTGCGATCGCCGGCCATTTTGTCGACGTCCGGAGCCTCAACTGATGCAGCCCTTTACTGTCCATACCGGTCTCGTCGCGCCGCTCGACCGCGCGAATGTCGACACCGACGCGATTATCCCGAAGCAATTCTTGAAGTCGATCAAGCGGTCGGGCTTCGGCCCGCATCTGTTCGATCAATGGCGCTACCTCGACCGCGGCGAATCGGGCATCGACAACGCCAAACGACCGCTGAACCCCGAGTTCGTCCTGAACGATCCACGCTATCGTGGCGCGTCGATCCTGCTTGCGCGGCGCAACTTCGGATGCGGCAGTTCGCGCGAGCATGCGCCGTGGGCGATGGCGGATTTCGGGTTCCGCGCCGTCGTCGCGCCGTCCTACGCGGACATCTTTTTCAACAACTGTTTCAAGAATGGCCTCTTGCCGATCGTTCTCACCGAAGCGCAATTGGACCGGTTGTTCGACGACACGAAGGCGTTTCCGGGATTTCGGTTGACGATCGATCTCGAACGGCAGACGGTGGCCACTGTCGATGGAGCGCTCGTCTACGGATTCGACGTCGAACCGTTGCGCAAGCATCGCCTGTTGCACGGCTTGGATGACATCGCGCTGACGCTGGAACACGCCGGGACGATACGCGAGTTCGAGACGAAACACCTGGCAGAGAACCCCTGGCTCGCGTGAGCAAATCCAAATGACGGGAACGCGGCGCTGGGGCAAAACAGCGCCGCGTTTTTTTCCTGGAAGGAAAAATGAAGATTGCGATTTTGCCGGGTGACGGCATCGGTCCTGAAATCGTGCGCGAGGCGTTGCAGGTCCTTGACGTGCTGCGCGCCGAGGGTCTGTCGATCGAGACCGAATCCGCGCCGATTGGCGGCGCCGGGTTCGACACGGCGAAACATCCGCTGCCGCCCGCGACCCTCGCGCTCGCGCAGGATGCCGAGGCGGTGCTGCTGGGAGCAGTGGGCGGGCCGCGGTACGACGCGCTGCCGCGCGCCTTGCGACCGGAGCAAGGCATCCTGGCGATTCGCAAGGCGCTGGGGCTGTTCGCGAACTTGCGGCCCGCGGTCCTGTATCCGGAACTGGCGGCAGCCTCGACACTGCAACCCGACGTCGTGGTGGGTCTCGATCTGATGATCGTCCGCGAGCTGACTGGCGATATCTACTTCGGCACGCCACGCGGCCGTCGCCAGAACGCCGCCGGCGAGGACGAAGCATTCGATACGATGCTGTACAGCGTTTCGGAAATCGACCGCATCGCACGGGTGGGCTTCGCGACGGCTCAAAGCCGCGGCAAGCGCTTGTGTTCGGTGGACAAAGCCAACGTGCTCGATACCAGCATTCTCTGGCGCGAAGTCGTCACGCGCATAGCTCCCGACTATCCGGAGGTGGCGCTATCGCACATGTACGTCGATAACGCGGCGATGCAGCTCGTGCGCAACCCGAAGCAGTTCGACGTGATCGTCACCGGCAACCTCTTCGGCGACATCCTGTCCGACGAGGCATCCATGCTCGCCGGCTCGATCGGCATGCTGCCCTCCGCGTCGCTCGATGCGAACCGGAAGGGCTTGTACGAGCCCATCCACGGTTCCGCGCCGGATATCGCCGGGCGCGATCGCGCCAATCCGCTTGCAACCATCCTGTCGCTTGCGCTGATGTTTCGCTACACGTTCGCGCGTCCGGAGATCGCGCAGCGCATCGAGGCCGCGGTGCGGATCGTGTTGCGCGAAGGGCTGCGCACGGCGGACATCGCTCTGCCCGGGGAGAAAACCGTCGGCACGCGCGCGATGGGGAACGCCGTCACGGCGGCGTTGCGGAGCGGACGATCATAGGACAACTATTTGGGTGAGTGAGACATGCGTATAGGTATCGTGGGTTGGCGGGGAATGGTGGGCTCGGTGCTGATGCAGCGAATGCTCGAAGAGGGGGATTTCGACCTCATCGATCCGGTGTTCTTCTCGACGTCGAGCGTCGGCGACAAGGGACCCGCGATCGGGAAGGGCCAATCCACGCTGCAAGACGCGCACGACCCCAAGGCATTCGCGGGCCTGGACGCGATCATCACGTGTCAGGGAGGCGACTGGACGAACGACATGTTCGCGCAGTTGCGCGCAACGGGCTGGGGCGGGTATTGGATCGACGCCGCGTCTGCGCTACGGATGAAGGACGATGCGGTCATCATCCTCGACCCCGTCAATCGCGCGGTCATCGACGCGGCGCTCGCGCGCGGCGTCAAGAATTATATCGGCGGCAATTGCACGGTCAGCTTGATGGTGATGGCGATGGCCGGGTTGCTGCAAAACGATCTCGTCGAATGGATGACGTGCATGACCTATCAGGCGGCGTCCGGCGCCGGCGCACAAAACATGCGCGAACTGCTGCAGCAGATGGGCGAAGCGCACCTGGCGGCCAAGACGCTGCTCGACGATCCGGCCTCGTCGATCCTCGACATCGACCGCGAGGTTGCCGGCGTCTTGCGCACCGAGCGTTTCCCCACCGAGCACTCCGGCGTCCCACTCGCGGGTTCGCTAATCCCCTGGATCGATCAGGACTTGGGCAACGGCATGAGTCGCGAGGAATGGAAGGGCGGCGCTGAAACGAACAAGATCCTCGGCCGCGGCGCGGGAACCGGCCGGGAGGCCATTCCGGTGGAGTCGATCTGCGTGCGTGTGGGGGCGATGCGCTGTCATTCGCAGGCGTTGACGATGAAACTCAAGCAGGAGTTGCCGTTAGCCGAGATCGAGCAGTTGTTGGCAGCAGCCAACGAGTGGGTGCGGGTGATCCCGAATAACCGCAATGACAGCATGCGCGAGCTCACGCCGGCGAAGGTGACCGGCGCGCTGACCATTCCGGTCGGCCGGTTGCGCAAGCTCGCGATGGGTCCGGAATATCTCGGCGCCTTCACCGTGGGCGATCAATTGTTGTGGGGCGCTGCCGAGCCGTTACGTCGCATGGTGCGGATTCTGCTGCAGCACTAGTTTTCGGCACCGGTGTCGGCGAAGGCAGGAAGTGTCATCCCCAGAGGTTCTTCCAGGCGCGGGATGATGCGCGGAACGCCTTCGGCGGTGTCCTTCATGGGAAATAAGTGTCGTCATGCGCCGCGTGGGAAGCAGGGCGCGGCCGCGTCCGTAACAATCGCTGCGCCAGGCGAGACACCTGTTGCACGGGTGAGCTTTGAAGGGCCGACGCCCCGTAAATCCAACGGCCGAGCACGTTTTTCAAGCGCGTCGTGCAACCCGCCACGGGCCGGTCAGCCGCGTTAACGGAATCAGTCGCGAGTTGTGAACGACATGGGCATAAGACTTGCATCATCCGTCCCGGTGCGAACGGCGTTGCCTGGGTTGATCGAACACTTGGTTACGCTCGTTTCGAAGCGCATCGTGGCAAAAACGGTGGCACAAATGGGGGCACAACATCTTGTAGCTGGATTGTCGCAAACCGCAAGCTGTAGCGATGGGGTTACATCGCCGCATGCTGTTGGAATTTGGCTGGGTCGCGCTGCAATGGGTAAATGTGTAGCTAATACCGGGGTTTAGCTTGCACCGCTAAATCCATGATGTTATGTTGGCTTAACAGAGAAACAGCTCTTGGAAGGGGTCGGCATGCGAGCAAAACACGTCCTTACCTACGGTCTCGTTGCAGCGTTCGCGCTGCCCGGCGGCACGGCTACCGCGCTCGGTTTGGGCAGATTGACGGTCGAATCTGCGTTGGGCCAGCCGCTATCGGCACGGATCGAGCTGCTGCCTGCGTCCAAAGACGAACTGGACTCGCTCAGCGCGAGAGTGGCGGACCCGACGCTGTACCGGCAAAACAACCTTCCGTATCAGGCCGCGCTCTCCCGCGCTCGCATCACGCTGCAGCGTGGTCCCGGTGAGACGGCATATCTGCAGGTCACGTCCCCCGTTAGTGTCAACGAGCCGTATCTCGATCTGATGGTTGAAGTGAATTGGTCGGCGGGTCGCGTCGTCCGCGATTACACGTTTTTGCTCGATCCGCCTGGGGCGACTGCCGTGGCGCAAGTCGACCCGGTGACGCCAGCGCGCACCGGGGCGCCCGCAGCACGTTCTCCCGCTCCGGCCGCGGCGCCCGTTGCGCCGGTGGGCGAGCGGAGTGCGGGAGGAACCTACCAGGTCAAGCGCGGCGACACGCTGTCCAAGATCGCCACGCAATACAAACCGGAAACGGTTACGCTCGAACAGATGTTGGTCGCGATGTTCCGTAACAATCAAGACGCGTTCGACAACGGCAACATGAACCGCCTGCGCTCGGGCTCGATCCTGACGATTCCAAACGCCGTCGAAGCTTCGACCACGCAGTCGTCTGAAGCGACCAGGCTGGTGCGCGTGCAGGCGTCCGATTGGCGCGGCTATCGCGATCGCGTCGCAACCGCGGTACCTTCGGCCGACGAAGGCGGCGGGCGTACGGCAGGGGGGCGAATCGGCTCGGCAGTGGTCGAGCGCGTCCCGGCGGTGCAGCCGGGCAGCGACCAGCTTCAAGTATCGAAGGAGGCGCGCACGGGCAAGGCGGTGGGCGTTAGCGAAACCGCCGTCGCTCGCGACGCGCAGATGCGCGAGGCGCAGGCCCGCATCGCCGAACTCGAACGGACGCTCAAAGACTTGCAGCGCGCCGTAGAGCTCAAGAATCAGACGTTGGCGCAATTGCAAGCGCAGGCCGATACGACTGCGAAGGGCAGGACGGCGCCGACGGTACCGACGACGACTACAACGCCGCCATCCACAACGGCGCCGGCACCCGCGACGGCGCCGCGAACCGGCGCGCCTTCGGCCGTGCCTCCGCCGACGGCGGCGACTCCGCCGGCCTCGGTATTGCCGACAACGCAGCCGTCCACGATGACGGCACCACCGAAGAGCGTGGCGCCGCCATCGGTCGCGACAACTCCCGCGACGCCTGCGACGACACCGCCTTCAGCGACGACCTCTACGACGCCACCGGCGGTGACGCCTCCGGCGACGACGCCTTCCGCGGCCACGCCACCTGCGCCGCTGCCGTCGACTGCGGCAACGACCCCGGCAACGGTCGCGCCGCCGTCCGAACCACCGAAAGCTCCCGTGGCGATCACCGCACCTTCTTCGCCCGTTACGACGGCGACCACCGGCGAGTCGCCGAAAATCGCCGCGCCCACGCCCAAAGCCGTACCCAAGCCTGCACCCAAAGAAGCGCCCGGATTTTTTGAGGAGTTCTTCGGCAGCACTCCGCTATGGGCGATCGGTGTGGGCGCACTTGCGCTGCTTGGAGCGATTGCGGCGCTCGTGGCGGCCCGCCGGCGCAAGACGACCAAATTCGAGGACAGCATCATCTCGGGCACCGACATCAAGACCAACACGGTGTTCGGTTCAACCGGTGGCGGAGTGGTCAACACGGGCGACAATTCGCTTGCCAGCGACTTCAGCCGCGAAGGTCTGGGCAATATCGATACCGATGAAGTCGATCCGATCGCCGAAGCCGAGGTGTATCTAGCGTATGGCCGCGACGCGCAAGCCGAAGAGATCCTGAAGGATGCGCTGAAGAAGGATTCGCAGCGGCAGGAAATCTATTTGAAGCTGCTCGAAATCCACGCTCAACACAATAAGCCCTCGGCGTTCGAGACCGTCGCCTCCGAGCTGTATGCGGTTTCGCACGGACAAGGTGATGTCTGGCACAAGGCAGTCATGCTGGGCCGCCAACTTGATCCGAACAATCCGATGTTCACCGATGGCGAAGTCCCCTCGGGGATGCCCGGACGTGACACTGGGACGTTTACTGTTGCACGAAGCCTGGGAGCCGAGGCGCCGCCGATTTTTGGCGGTGCGGACAGCAATCTTGATTTACAGATGGACGAAGAGATTTCAGTTTCACCGACGTCCGGCGCTCGACCCAAATCGCCCGCCGATATTCTCGCCGGCGCCGAATCCGAGCTCGAGAAGACTGCGAAGATTTCCCTCGCAGCGGGAGACCCTTCTTCCGACCGGCGCGCGACGGAGACGGCGCTCGGCGTTGCCGGGGTCGCGGGTGCGGCCGCGAGTGCCATCCCAGTTTCCACCTCAGTTTCCAGCTATAGCGGCGCGAAGGCCTTCGAACGCGCCGAGAGCGATTCGCTGGTTCCGGCGGCGGATGCCAGCAAGCGCCGCGCGAGTGGCGCCGACAAATACGAATTCGATTTCATGCTCGACGAAGCGGAGAAACCGGCGCCGATGAAGCCACGCGGGGAGCCGGTGTTGGAAATGAGCACGGCATCGGCGTCGGCGGCGCCGGCCTCGCAACTCACGCGCCCCGCCGCAGCGTTGGAGCTCGATAAGCTCGACCTTTCATTCGACCCAGACCGGCCGCCATTCGAGGATCCGACACCGTCGGTCCTCGACGGTCAGTGGCATGATGCCGCGACCAAGCTCGATCTGGCCCGAGCCTATCAAGAGATGGGCGATGTCGAGGGCGCACGCGAAATCTTGCAGGAAGTGCTGCACGAAGGCGATGACCAGCAGAAGACCGAGGCGCAGGCGCTGCTCGGGAAGCTCTAGCCTGCCTTACGATTTACCGTTTGCGAAAATTGGCGGCGGTTGAACGATCCGCCGCCCGCGGCTCATCTGGTGGTCGACTCGCCTCCCTTTTGACGAACTCCGATGCGCGTCGCGCTTGCGCTCGAATACGCGGGTCACGCTTTTTGCGGGTTTCAATCGCAGTCCACCGGCTGCGGCGTGCAGGATACGGTCACGCGGGCGCTGGGCGAAATCGCCGATCACCCGGTGCGCATTGTCGCCGCGGGCAGGACCGACGCTTGTGGGCACGCGGCCTCGCAGATCGTGCATTTCGATACGGAAGCCGTACGGCCCGAAACGGCATGGGTTCGCGGCGTCAATGCGCATTTGCCGCCCACAGCGTCGGTGTTGTGGGCGCGTCCGGTAGCGGATGAGTTCCATGCGCGTTTTGCGGCGATCGCCCGCCATTACTCCTATCTGCTGTTGACGCGACCGCAGCGACCGGGACTCTTCGCTCCTTACGTCGGCTGGTACCATGCGCCGCTGGATATCGGCGCAATGCGCGAAGGCGCCAGGTATCTTGCCGGGACGCACGATTTTTCGTCGTTCCGCGCGGCGGAATGTCAGGCTAAATCGCCGGTCAAAACACTGACGCTCGTGACTATCGAACAGCAGCAGGCGCTGGTGCGCTTCGAGTTCTCCGCCAACGCATTTCTTCACCACATGATTCGCAATCTCGTCGGCGCGCTCGTGTCCGTGGGAACGGGCAAGCACCCACCTGCCTGGCTTGCGGACCTCCTCGCGGCCCGCGACCGCACGCGCGCGCCCGCGACGTTCGCCGCGACGGGTCTTTATTTTGCCGGCGCCGATTACGATCCGCGATTCGCTTTGCCGACCACTGTGCGTCGTGTCGCGTTGCCCTTGGTGTGAGCGCCATGCGGACGCGCGTCAAGATCTGCGGCATCACGCGAGAGGAGGACGCGCTCGCCGCGGCGCACGCCGGCGCCGACGCGATCGGTCTCGTGTTTTGGCGTCCCTCGCCGCGTGCCGTCGATCCTCTTCGCGCACGCGAAATCGCCGGCGCGGTACCGCCGTTTGTGGCGAAGGTCGGCTTGTTCGTCGATCCGACCGCGGAGGACGTGAACGCGGTGCTAGCGGTCGTTCCCCTTGATCTGCTGCAGTTCCACGGCAGCGAATCGCCTACGACGTGTCGCGCGTTCGGCCGGCCCTACCTCAAGGCCATCCCCATGCGCGACGAACTCGATTTGCTAGAATCCGCTTCGGGCTACGGCGACGCGGTGGGGCTACTGGTCGATACGTTTCGTCCCGGCGATCTTCCGGGAGGTACGGGTCATCCCTTCGACTGGTCGCGCCTGACACCCGACGTGCGACGCAAGTTGCGAGCACCGCTGGTTCTCTCGGGTGGCCTCGATCCCCAGAACGTCGGCGCCGCGATCCGGGCCGTGCAGCCGTGGGCTGTCGACGTCTCGAGCGGTGTTGAGGAACGAGACTCGGACGGTGCGCCGCGGAAGGGGATGAAGGACGCTGCACGCATCGCTGCGTTCATGGAAGGAGTTCGCCGTGCAGATGCGTGACTTGCCTTATACCTTTCCCGACGAACGCGGCCACTTCGGTCCTTACGGCGGCGTCTTCGTCGCCGAGACCTTGATCCGCGCGCTGACCGAACTAAAGGAGCAGTACGCGTACTACCGGAACGACGACCAGTTTCGCGCGGAGTTCGCACGCGAGCTGAAGCATTACGTCGGCCGGCCGTCGCCCGTCTATCACGCGCAACGCTGGTCGCGAGAGCTGGGAGGGGCGCAGATCTGGTTGAAGCGCGAGGATTTGAATCACACCGGTGCGCACAAGATCAATAACGTGATCGGCCAGGCCTTGCTGGCGAAGCGCCTCGGCAAGCCGCGCGTGATCGCCGAGACCGGGGCGGGTCAGCATGGCGTTGCAGCGGCAACAATTGCCGCCCGCTACGGCATGGAGTGCGTCGTTTACATGGGTTCGGAGGACATGAAACGCCAGGCCCAGAACGTGTTCCGGATGCAGCTTCTCGGCGCGCAAGTGATCGCCGTCGAATCGGGGTCGAAAACGCTCAAGGATGCATTGAACGAGGCGATGCGCGATTGGGTGACCAATGTCGAGAACACGTTCTACATTATCGGCACGGTTGCCGGGCCCCACCCGTATCCGATGATGGTGCGCGATTTTCAGCGCGTGATCGGCGATGAGTGCATCGTGCAGATGCCGGAGCACGCGGGCCGCCATCCCGATTACGTCATCGCGTGCGTGGGAGGCGGCTCCAACGCGATGGGTATTTTCTATCCGTACCTCGACTATCCGGACGTGCAACTCGTCGGCATCGAAGCTGCCGGCGAAGGGTTGGCCACCGGCAAGCACGCGGCGTCGCTCAGCGCGGGTCGGCCGGGTGTCCTGCACGGCAATCGCACCTATCTGTTGCAGGACGCCGCCGGCCAAATCACCGAAACGCATTCGATCTCCGCCGGGCTCGATTATCCCGGCGTCGGGCCCGAGCACGCATGGCTCAAGGACACGCAGCGTGCTCAATACGTTGCCATCGACGATGACGAGGCGCTGGCTGCATTCCACGCTTGCTGTCGGATGGAGGGGATCATCCCGGCGCTCGAATCGGCGCACGCGCTTGCCTACGCGGCCAAGCTCGCACCGACTCTTGCGCCGGAACAAGTGTTGCTGGTCAACCTCTCCGGCCGCGGTGACAAGGATATGAACACCGTCGCCGAGCGTACCGGAGGTAAGTTGCACGGCCGGCCGGAGTGCGATACCGCACCCCGCTAGCGAGAATCCGGACCATCGGTGCGAATCGGTCCTTTGCGCAGGTCCCACCGCGCGTTCTGCGCTGAAACGGTGGTGGCTTGAACCGGATCGATGCGCGATTCGCGCGACTCAAAGCTGACGGGCGCACGGCGCTGATCCCCTACATCACGGCGGGTGATCCGTCGCTGGCCGTGACGGCGCGGATCATGGCTGAATTGGTCGTGGCGGGCGCCGACATCATCGAACTGGGAGTGCCTTTTTCCGATCCGATGGCGGACGGGCCGGTCATCCAGCGGGCTTCCGAGCGCGCGTTGGCACAGGGTGCACGTCTCCAGGACGTACTCGCGATCGTGCACACGTTTCGCGGAGGAAACGGCACGACACCCGTGGTCTTGATGGGCTACGCCAACCCGATCGAAGCGATGGGCGCCACCGCGTTCGCCGACCGCGCGCTGGAGGCCGGCGTCGA
>JBPCLS010000393.1:0-14143 GCA_051003055.1 Casimicrobiaceae bacterium | reverse complement strand
TGATCGACCTGCGCGGCAAGCAGAAACGTTTTCCGGCACTCGTGAGTCGCACGAGCTACGCATTCACTCAGAGCGTCGGCAACTACGTGCACGAGCAAGGCTTGAACGGACTCCTCGTCGATTCCGCCCGATGCGCGGGCGTCAATTCGGCGGTGTTCAAGCCCGAACGGCTCTCGAACGTGCGAGAAAAGATGTTCCTCACTTACCGGTGCAACCCGACCGAAGACCAATGCGTGGTCGAACGGACGCCGGGCAGAGTGTGGATGAAGGTCAAACCGAGCGCGTTGGCCTGACGAGCATTGCTCATTCGACCACGCAAACGGTTCGCGCAAGCGTTGCGCGCGAATCGGAGACAACACATCAGTGACGAGAGCGTCCAGCGAGGCTCACGCGTTGGCGAAGCGCTCGAGATGGTGCTCGGCATCGCCGTACTGCTGCGCGATCATCGTCAGCCGGCGAAACGTGTGACTTACTTTCAGCTCATCGCTCATGCCCATGCCGCCGTGTAACTGGATCGCTTCCTGGCTCACGTGGCGGCACGCATCGGCGATCTTGATCTTGGCGGCCGACACCATGCGCTTGCGCTCTGCCGGATCGTGGCCGGAGTCAACACTGGCGCAAGCGAGGCTGGCCATCGATTTCGCCTGCTCGTAGCTGATGACCATGTCGACCATCCGATGCTGCAGCGCCTGGAACGTGCCGAGCGCCACGCCGAACTGCCGGCGGGTCTTCAAGTACTCGAGCGTGGCGTCGTTGGCGTACTTGATCGCACCGGTCGCTTCCGCGCATAGGAGCGCAATCGCGTAGTCGGTCACGTGCTCGATTGACGCCAGCGCTTCTCCTTCGGTTCCGATCAGCGCATCCGCGGGTACAGTCACACCCTTGAACGAAATATCCGCCGCGCGACGCCCGTCGAGCGTGCGGTAGCTCCGCAGCGCAACGCCGGGCGCATTCGTATCGACGAGAAACAGGCTGATGCCGTTGGCGTCCGTATCGCCGCCTGCGGTACGCGCTGACACCACAAGCATGTCTGCGCAGGGACCGTCATTGACGACGCATTTATCGCCGTCGATCCCGTAGTCACCGTTGCGCTTCGTCGCCCGGACCGAAACGTGCGCGAGGTTGTAGCGCGCGCCTTGTTCCGTTTGCGCAAAGGCCAGCTTCAACTGGCCCGCAACGACCGCCGGCAGAATGCGCTCCTGCTGCGCCGGTGTGCCGGCGCGCGCGACGAATTGGGCGCCGAGGCCGACGGTGGACAGGTAAGGTTCCACCACCAGAGCGTCGCCGATGGCTTCCATCACACTCATCATGTCGACGGCGCCGCCGCCGAAGCCACCGAAGTCGGGTGCGAAGGGCAGACCGAGCAGGCCGATCTCGGCGAATGTGGCCCAAACGTCGCGGCTGTAACCGTGGTGCGACGCGATAATTTTTTCGCGCGCCTCAAAATCGTAGTCCTTAGCCACGAAGCGCTTGATGGATTCGGCAAGGAGCTGCTGCTCTTCGTTGTAATCGAAATTCATACACTGCTCTACAACCCGAGGCTCAACTTCGCGATGATGTTGCGCTGGATCTCGTTGGACCCGGCGTAAATCGACGTCTTGCGAAAGTTGCAGTAGCGCGGCGCAAGCGCTGCGGTGAATGCGTCCCAGCCGTCGCCTGCGTCGGTCGAAGCGAACGCCGCCGCCAGCGGTCCGGCCGCCTGCATCATCAGCTCGGTGAGGGCCTGCTGGATCTCGGTGCCCACGATCTTCAGCATCGAGACGTCCGCGCCCGGCGCGCGGCCGCCGCGCAACTGGTCGAGGAAGCGCAAGTTGGTGACCGCGAGCGCCATCAGCTCGACCTCGATGCGCGAGACCTTGTCGCGAAAGCGCGGATCGTCGAGCAGCGGTCGTCCATCCTTCAGCTGCTGGGCAGCGAAATGCTTGAGCTTCGCCAGTTCCCGGCCGGAAGTCCCGATGCGCGCGGTGTTCATCCGTTCGTGTCCGAGCAGGTACTTCGCGACCGTCCACCCCTTGCCCTCCTCATGTACGAGGTTCGCGAGGGGCACTGCCACGTCATCGAAGAACACTTCGTTTACCTCGTGGTGACCGTCCATGAGGAGCAACGGTCGCACGGTAATGCCCGGCGTTTGCATGTCGATGAGCAGAAACGAGATGCCTTCCTGCTTTTTCTCCGTGCTCGTGTCGGTGCGGACCAGGCAAAAGATCCAGTCGGCCATATGCGCCATCGTCGTCCAGGTCTTCTGCCCGTTGACGACGTAATGGTCCGCGCGGCGCACGGCTGTGGTCTTGAGCGAGGCGAGGTCGGAACCGGAACCGGGCTCCGAATAGCCTTGGCACCAGAAATCCTCACCGTGGTAAATGCGCGAGAGGAAGCGCTGTTTCTGCGCTTCGGTACCGAACTTGATCAACACTGGCGCGCACATCGCGAGTCCGAAGGGGATGAGCGGCGGCGCGCCGGCGTAGCCGCACTCCTCCTCGAAGATGTAGCGCTGCACGACGGTCCAGCCAGTGCCGCCCCACTCGTTTGGCCAGGACGGGGCGATCCAACCCTTTGCCGCGAGGATCCGGTGCCAGCGCAGCAACTCTTCCTTGGTCAGGTGCGCGTAGTTGACGACCTTGTCGCGCAGGTCGTCGGGCAGGTTATTGCGCAACCAGGCGCTCACCTCGTCGCGGAATGCAAGCTCTGCTGCGGAATAAGTGAGGTCCATGGAGTGCTCAATCGTTGGTGATCGCTTGGACCTCCAACGGAAGTTTGTAGTCCGCATATTTTTCCCGCAACGCCATCTTCGACAACTTGCCGGTGGCCGTGTGCGGCAGTTCGTCGACGAACACCACGTCGTCCGGGAACCACCAACGGGCGATCTTGCCCTTGTAGAAATCGAGC
The DNA here is from genome assembly GCA_051003055.1 of Casimicrobiaceae bacterium. GTDB lineage: Bacteria > Pseudomonadota > Gammaproteobacteria > Burkholderiales > Casimicrobiaceae > VBCG01. Next base: position 11,257 of record JBPCLS010000393.1, on the reverse strand, counting down.
ATCGCCTCCCGATTGAGGTCCGCACCCGGTTTCCTGACCACCAGCAGCAGCGGCCGCTCGTCCCACTTCGGATGGCGCACGCCGATGACGGCCGCCTCGGCGACCGCCGGATGCCCGATGGCGATGTTCTCGAGCTCGATCGAGCTGATCCATTCACCGCCGGACTTGATCACGTCCTTCGACCGGTCGGTGATCTGCAGATAGCCGTCCGGATCAATTGATCCGACATCACCGGTCGGGAACCAGCCGTCGGCGGTCAGCGGATTACCGCCTACGCCGTGGAAGTATTCGCGCACGATCCACGGTCCCTTGACCAGTAAGTTGCCGGTGGACTTGCCGTCGCGCGGCAGCTCGTTGCCATCGCCATCGACGATTTTCATGTCGACGCCGCAGAGCGGCCGGCCCTGCTTGAGCGCGAGACGGAACTGCTCGTCGGCGGGGAGGTTTAAGTGCTTTGCCTTGAGCTGGTTGATCGTGCCAACCGGACTCATCTCGGTCATGCCCCACCCGTGCGTCACGCGCACGCCGAAGTCGTCGCGCAGCGCCTGCATCATCGCGGGCGGGCAGGCCGACCCGCCGATCGTCGCCGTCTTGAGCGCCGAAAATTTGAGATTGTTCTGCTGCATGAAGCCGATGAGGCCGAGCCACACGGTGGGCACGCCGGCCGAGCTGTCCACACGCTCGCTCTCGAACAGCTCGTAGAGACTCTTGCCGTCCAGCGCGCTGCCGGGAAACACAAGCTTCGCGCCGACTAGCGGCGCGGCATACGGGATCCCCCACGCGTTGACATGGAACATCGGCACGATCGGCAGCACGACGCTTTGCGCCGAGTAGGCTTTCGCGTCGGGCAGCGAGACGGCGAACGCGTGCAGGATCGTCGACCGGTGGCTGAAGAGGACGCCCTTGGGATGGCCGGTGGTGCCCGAGGTGTAGCAAAGCCCCGAGGCCGTGTTCTCGTCGAACTCGGGCCAGTCGTACGCGTCATCCTCCTCCGCCGCGAGCAGTTCCTCGTAACATAAGAGACTCGGAATCGCGGCGCTGGGCATGTGCGCGCGGTCGGTCATCGCCACCCAGCCTTTCACACCTTTGCACGCGGGCGCGAGCTTTTCGACCAGCGGCACGAACGTCAGGTCGGAAAAGACGTACGGGTCCCCGGCGTGGTTGATGATGTAGGTGAGCTGGGCGAAGAACAGGCGCGGGTTGATCGTGTGCACGATCGCGCCCATCCCGGAGACGCCGTAATACAGCTCGAAATGGCGATAGCCGTTCCACGCCAGCGTGCCGACGCGGTCGCCGGGACGCACGCCCAGGCGGGTTAGCGCACGGGCGAGCCGGCGCGAGCGCGCGTGAGCGTCGCTGTACGTGTAGCGGTGGATCGGACCTTCGATCGACCGCGAAACGATCTCGGTGTCGCCGTGGAAGCGGTCCGCGTGACGGAGCAACGACGAGATCATCAGCGGCGTGTTCATCATCAGGCCGTGCATGGTTCCCTCCTGACCTTGACTGCAGCGCCCCGGGAGCCGGGCCTTCCGCGCCTTTGACGTGCGCTTGATATGCGCAGCCCCTAACAGTACCATCCGCCCCACAACGGCGTCGGCCGGCCGCGACGCACCGCCGCCGGCATGAACCCCGGCAATTTGCTAGGAGGAAGAACCATGCGTAGCCGTCATCGCAGCGCCGTGGGATTGGCCGTTGCCTGGGTGTTCTGCGCGGGATCGTCCGCGGCCGACGTCAAGATCGCCTTCATCGATCCGCTCTCCGGCGGCGCCGCCAGCACCGGAATTCTGGCGCAGAAGACCCACCAGTTCTACATCGATGCGATCAACGCGGCCGGCGGCCTCAACGGCGAAAAAATCGAGCTGCTCTCGTTCGACAACAAGGTCAATCCGCAGGAATCGCTGATCCAGCTCAAGAAGGCGCTGGACGAGGGGGCGCGCTACGTGGTGCAGGGCAACGGCAGCTCGATCGCCCATGCCATCACCGAGGCGGTGCTGAAGCACAACGAGCGCAACCCGGGCAAGGAGGTCGTCTTTCTCAATTATGCCGCCGTCGATCCGGCGCTCACCAACGAAAAATGCAATTTCTGGCATTTCCGCTTTGACGCCGACGCGGACATGAAAATGGCTGCGATGACCGACGTCATCGCCAAGGACAAGCGGATCCAGAAGGTCTACCTGATCAACCAGGACTACTCGTTCGGCAAGGCGGTGGCGGCCGCAGCCGGCAAGATGCTGGCCGAGAAGAGGCCTGACATCAAGATTGTCGGCGACGAGCTGCATCCGCTGCAGAAGGTCCAGGACTTCTCGCCCTACGTCACCAAGATCAAGGCGTCCGGCGCCGACACCGTCATCACCGGCAATTGGAGCAACGACATGGTGTTGCTGATCAAGGCCGGCAAGGACGCGGGCCTCAAGGTCAAGTGGGAAACGTTCTATGGTGGCAGTCCCGGAACGGTGACCGCGGTGGGCGAAGCCGGCGTGGATACGCTGAAGCAGATTTCCGAATGGCACAAGAACGCCGCGCCGGAGCTCGACTCGACGGTCGCGGCCTTCGGCAAGCGCTTCCCCGGGAAGGAGAACGAGTACACGTACTGGCGCGCCAAGACGATGTGGGAGATGTTCGCGGCGGCGGCGAAAAAGGCGCAGTCGAACGATCCGGTGAAGGTGGCTAAAGCGCTCGAGGGCATGAAGATGCAGACCTCGCTGGGCGAGGTCGAAATGCGCGCGGACAACCACCAGATGCTGCAGCCGCTGTACGTGTCGACGCTGGCGAAGAGCCCGAAGTACGACGTCGAGGCTACCGGGCTCGGATGGAAGAGCGACGCCAAAGTGGAAGGGAAGATGACTGCGTTGCCGACGACGTGCAAGATGGAGCGGCCACGCTGATATCGAGGCGTCGCCGAAGCCTCTTTGCCATTCCCGCGCGCGCGGGAATCCATTTGTTACATGCAAAATGGGTCCGCGCGTCCGCGGGGACGACAGCGTAACCACCTGGCCCATGCTCGAGCTCGCGACGGTTTCGCTCCTGAACGGCGTGGTCTACGGCCTGCTGCTGTTCATGCTAACGAGCGGCCTCACGCTCATCTTCAGCATGATGGGCGTGCTGAACTTCGCCCATGCAAGCGTCTTCATGCTCGGCGCGTATCTTTCCTATCAGTTCGGTCGCTGGGTTGGCTTCTGGCCGGCCCTGGTGATCGCGCCGCTTGCGTGCAGCCTGATCGGCGCGGCGATCGAACGCTATGGCCTGCGCCACGTCCACAGAAGCGGGCACGTGGCGGAAATCCTGTTCACGTTCGGCCTTGCTTACGTGATCGAGGAGATGGTCACGATGGTCTGGGGCCGCAACGCGGTAGCGAACAGCGTGCCGGCGGTCATCGACTTTCCGCTGTTCTCGGTGTTCGGCAGCAGCTTCCCCGCCTACAAGGGCCTGATGATGGCGATTTCGGTCGCGATGTTCGTCTTCCTCTACCTGGCGCTCAAGCGAACCCGCATCGGCCTCATCATTCAGGCCGCGCTGACGCATCCGCAGATGGTCAGCGCCCTCGGGCACGACGTGCCGGGCGTGTTCGTGCTGGTCTTCGCGATCGGCAGCGCGCTCGCGGGGTTGGCGGGCGTGATCGGTGGCTTCATGCTGCTCACCCAGCCGACGCTCGCGCATGCGGTTGGCCCCATCGTGTTCGTCATCGTGGTGGTCGGCGGGCTGGGCTCGCTCGCTGGCGCTTTGTTCGCGTCCATGCTGATCGGCATCATGCAGACCTTCGCCGTCGCCGTCGACTATTCGCTGCTGGATCTGTTCCGGGCCTTGGGAATTGGCGTCACCCGGACATCGCCGATGTACGAGTTCTATTCGATTAAGCTTGCAACGGCGGCGCCCATCGTTCCCTACCTCCTGCTGGTGCTGATGCTGATCGTGCGGCCGCGCGGCCTGCTGGGCACGCGGGACGTATGAACGACAGCGGCATGGTCACCGCACCCGCCGCCGCAACGTCGCAGGGCGCTGCGGCGCGGTACCGCGTCTGGCTCGCGGCCGCGGTAGTCCTCGCGATCCTGCCCTACGTTCCCGGCCTCGACAGCGACTTCGGCCGCTCGCTCTTGAGCCAGATGGGCATCGCGGCCGTGTTTGCGCTGTCCTATAACGTGCTGTTCGGGCAGACCGGTCTGCTGTCGTTCGGCCACGCCGTCTATTTTGGGCTCGGCGGCTATGCGGCGATCCATTTCATGCGCGCCATCAACCATGGCCTGCCGATTCCGATTGCGCTGGTCCCGCTGGCCGGCGCCGCGGGGGGACTCTTGTTCGGCCTGCTGTTCGGTGCCGTGACCACGCGGCGTGCCGGCACGATCTTCGCGCTGATCTCGCTCGGCGTCGGCGAGCTCGTCTACGCGGCGACGTTCATGCTGCCGGGCTATTTCGGCGGCGAGGAAGGCATCACCGCCAGTCGCACGAAGGCGCCTTCGCTTTTCGGGCTCGATTTCGGCTCGCAGGTGCAGGTCTATTACGTGATCGCGCTGTGGGCGCTGGTGGCGGCGAGCCTGATGCACGCGTTCGCGCGTACACCCGTGGGTCGCATCTGCAACGCGGTCCGGGACAATCCCGAGCGGGCCGAATTCATCGGCTACAACACGCAGCGCGTGCGGTTCTTCGCCTTTGCGGTGGCCGGCCTGTTTGCCGGTCTGGCTGGCGGGCTGCACGCGATCAACTACGAGATCGTGGCGGCGGACGCCGTCAGCGCACAGCGCTCGGGCGCCGTGCTGCTGATGGCCTACATAGGGGGCGCCGGCCATTTCGTCGGCCCCATCCTCGGCGCGGTCGCGTTGACGTGGCTGCAGACCAGCCTCAGTGGCTATACCGCTGCATGGCTCCTGTATGCGGGATTGTTCTTCGTCGTGATCATCCTGTTCGCGCCCGCCGGGCTCTCCGGCCTGATCCTCATGCATGGCCCCATCGTTCGCACCCGGGCATTCCGGCGCGTGCTGGGGACCTATGTCATCGCGCTCGTGCCCGCCGCCGTCATGGCGATCGGCGCAGTCCTGCTGATCGAGATGAGCTATCGCCTGTCGACGCAGCACGAACTGGGAACCCGGATGCGGTTGCTGTGGGTTTCGCTGGATGCGGGGACGCCCTGGCCCTGGTTGGCCGCCACGCTCATGCTCATCGGCGGTTTCCTGGCCTTTCGAAAGACGTGGCGTCGCGTCGCGGCCGCGTGGCAGGATGCAAGCGACGAGGCCAGGACGGCCCGGTTCGCGGCGGGCGCACGATGAGAACGGACGAAGCGCGGCGCTGCGCGCTGGAATTGCGCGACCTCCACAAGAGCTTCGGCGCAACGCCGATCATTCGCGGCATTTCGCTCGATATCGAGATCGGAGAGCGGCACGCGGTCATCGGTCCGAACGGCGCTGGCAAGTCGACGTTGTTCAACCTGATCAGCGGCCGCTACGCGCCGACCCGGGGCTCGATACGCCTGAACGGCGATGAGATCGCGGGCGCGCCTCCCTATGAAATCAATCGCCGCGGATTGGCGCGCAGTTTCCAGGTGACGAACATCTTTCCGCGCCTCACCGTGTTCGAGAACATCCGTTGCAGCGTGCTGTGGGCGCTGGGCTACAAGTACAACTGCTGGCGCCGCGCCGACAAGTTGCGGGACGCGAACGAGCAGGCGGAACGGACGCTGGAGCAGATCCAGATGACGGGCCGACGACACGCGCCGGCCGGCGTCCTCACGTATGCCGAGCAGCGGGCGCTTGAGATCGGCATCACGATCGCGGGCAACGCCGGCGTCATCCTGCTCGACGAGCCGACGGCGGGCATGAGCCGCGGGGAGGCCGACAACGCGGTCGAGCTGATCCGTACGGTCTCGCAGGGCAGAACTCTGGTGATGGTCGAGCACGACATGGGCGTGGTGTTCAACCTCGCGGACCGGATCTCGGTGCTGGTCTACGGCGAAGTCATCGCGACCGATACACCGGCATGCATTCGCGCAAACCCGGCCGTGCAGACAGCCTACCTGGGGGCAGTCGGGGATGCTTGAAGTGGCTGACCTGCATGCGTATTACGGCAAGAGCCACATCTTGCAGGGGATCTCGTTCCGGGTCGGCGAGGATGAGATCGTGAGCCTGCTCGGCCGCAACGGCGCCGGCCGCTCGACGACGATCAAGACGATCATGGGCGAGGTCGCGCCCGTGGGGCAGATTCGCTTCAAGGGCGCGCGCATCGACGGGCTGCGGCCGCACGAAATCGCGCGCAAGGGCCTGGGCTACGTCCCCGAGGACCGCGCGATCTTTCCCGGGCTCACCGTGCGCGAGAATCTGCTGCTCGGCATGAAGTCGGCGCATCGAGCCGGGCGATGGTCGCTCGACGACATGTTCGCGCTGTTTCCGCTGCTGCGCGAACGCGCGGACGCGCCGGGCGGCGTGTTGTCGGGCGGCGAACAGCAGATGCTGACGATCTGCCGTTCGTTGATGGGCGATCCCGATCTGATCATGGTCGACGAGCCGACCGAAGGCCTCGCACCGAAGATGGTGACGCTGGTGCGCGAACTGCTGCAAAAGATCGCCGCGCGCGGCATCGCCATACTGCTGATCGAGCAGAAGCTCACCATTGCGCTCGCCATCTCGCATCGGCTGTTCGTCATGGGGCAGGGCCGCATCGTCTTCGAAGGCACGGCGCAGCAGTTGCGCGCGAGCCACGCGCTGCGGAAGGAGTGGCTGGAAGTTTGACGCTGGACCCAATTCCGGAAGCGATGACCGTCGGCATCGCGATATGCGGGTGTAAGCTTCGCCGGTCACCGAGGAGCAGCCCATGAAACGCTGGAGATACGCCTTCGCATCCGGGTTGTTGGCGCTGGCGATCATCGCCGTGGGTGAGGCACACGCGCAGTACCCGGCCCGGCCGATCCGCTGGATCGTTCCCTATACGCCGGGCGGCATCACCGACTCGGTGACGCGCATCGTCACACAAAAAATTCAGGAAGGAATGGGACAGCCGGTCGTCGTGGAAAACCGGCCCGGCGCCAACAGCATCGTCGGTGCCGACCTGGTGGCCAAAGCGGCGCCCGACGGCTACACCATGCTGACCGTGATCGCCGCGCACTCCGCGAACGCGACGCTCTATGCCGGCAAGCTGCCCTTCGACACGGTGAAGAGCTTTACGCCCGTCTCGCTAGTGGCGATCGCACCGCTGATCCTGACAGTGAACAACAATTTTCCCGCGAAGGACATGCGCGAATTGATCGCCTACGCAAAAGCAAACCCCGGCAAGGTCTCGTTCGGTTCGAGCGGCATCGGCGCGGCGGCACACCTTACCACCGAGCTTTTGAAGCAAACCGCAGAGATCGACATGGTGCATGTCCCGTATAAGGGCACGGCCCCGGCGCTGCAGGGCTTGCTCGCCGGCGACATCCAGATCCTGGTGGATGTGCCGAGCACGATGATGCCGCACGTGCGCGGCGGCAAGGTCCGTGCGCTCGGCATGTTTTCGGCGAAGCGCGTCCCCGGGGCGCAGGAAGTGCCGACGATCGCGGAGGCAGGCGGCCCGCCGATCGAGTCTTCGACCTGGGTGATGTTTCTCGCACCCGCCGGCACACCGCGCGACATCGTCAACCGCATCTCGGCCGAAACCGTGAAAGCCGTATCGTCGGCGGAGTTGCGCAACCGCTTCGATCAGCTCGGGATTGAGGCCGTCGGCAACACGCCCGAGCAGGCTTTGAAGTTCCTCGACGACGAAATCATCAAGTGGGCGAAGGTGATCAACGCCGCCGGTGTGAAAGCGGAGCAGTAGCGCCGCGCGCGCTGAAACGAGAGCCAAGCGCCGGTCTCACGCCGACGCACAACATAAACGGAGGAGACAACATGACGATACTGCGTCGCTTCACCCTCGCGGTCTGCGCCGCGCTCGCTATCGCATCCGGCAGCGCGTCGGCACAGGGCTTTCCCAACCGACCGATCTCGCTCATCTGCCCGTGGCCGGCGGGCGGCTCGACCGACACGCATTTGCGTCGCTTCGCGGAGATCGCGGGCAAGTATCTGGGCCAGCCAGTGATCATCGTGAACAAGCCGGGCGCGGGGGGCATGCTCGGCCCGTCGCAGATGGCGGCCACTGCCCAACCGGACGGCTATACGCTGTCGCAGTTGCCAATGGGCGCCTTTCGCTTCCCGCATATGCAAAAAGTGGATTGGGATCCGCTGAAGGACTTCACCTACATCATCGGTTTGACCGGGTACACGTTTGGCGTCGTCGTGAAGTCCGATTCGCCGCTCAAGTCCTTCAAGGACCTGCTCGACTACGCGCGTGCGAACCCCGGCAAGCTCTCGTACGGATCGACCGGCAACGGCACCTCGCCGCATCTCTTGATGGAGGAGGCTGCTGCCAAATCCGGCGTGCAACTGTTGCACGTGCCGTTCAAAGGCAACGCCGACTCGACCCAGGCATTGCTGGGTGGCCACGTTATGGCGCAGTCGGACGCCACGGGCTGGGCGCGCCACGTTGACGCAGGCACGTTCCGTCTGCTCGTCACCTTCGGCGAGCAGCGCACGAAGTGGAACGCGCCGACCGCCAAGGAAGCCGGTGTGGACATCGTGTCGTATTCGCCCTATGGCATCGTCGGACCGAAAGGCATGGACGGGAAGATCGTCAAGATTCTGCACGACGCATTCAAGAAGACGCTCGACGACCCCGAGCACTTGAAAGTGCTGCAGGAGTTCGACCAGGTGTACTGGTACAAGTCGAGCGACGATTACGCCAAGTGGGCGGCGGAAACGTTGCAGAGCGAGCGCGTAACGATCGAGCGGGTCGGGTTGCAGATGAAGTGATGTTCAAGGCTCGTCATGAGCATCAAACAACTCTTCGATCTGACGGGCAGGGTAGCGCTGGTTACCGGCGGTTCGCGCGGCCTGGGGCTGCAGATGGCCGAAGCGTTAGGGGAAATGGGCGCCAAGGTCGCGTTGACCGCGCGCAAGGCGCAAGAACTCGACGAGGCCGCGGCGCATCTTAAATCGGCGTTTGGGATCACCGCGGTGCCGCTGGTCTGCGACATGTCCGACACTGCCGCCATCGCGCCCGCGGTGGACCAGGCGATCGCGGCACTGGGTCCCATCGATATCCTGGTGAACAATGCCGGGACCACGTGGGGCGCAGCGACGCTCGAGCATCCGCTGGAAGCCTGGCACAAGGTCATCAATCTGAACCTGACCGCGATGTTCGTGACGTGTCAGGAAGTCGGCAAGCGGAGCATGGTGCCGCGCCGCCGCGGCAAGGTGATCAACATTGCCTCGATCCTGGGCGTTGTCGGTGGCGGCGATCCCGGCCGGCCGGCGACCATCGCCTACAACACGAGCAAGGGCGGTGTCGTCAATTTCACGCGCTCGCTGGCGGCCGAGTGGGCGCAGTACAACATCAACGTGAACGCGATCGCCCCCGGTTTCTTTCCCACCAAAATGACCAAGGGTGTTCTGGAGCTCGTTGGAAACGAAGCGGCCGAGAAGGCGCCGCTCAAGCGCCTCGGCGGTCCGGAGGACTTGAAGGGCCTGGTCGCGCTGTTTGCTTCCGACGCCTGCTCGTTCATCACCGGGCAGATCGTCGCTGTCGACGGTGGCGTTACCGCCATCTAACGCAATCGCTTTCAAACGGCAATGGAATCGGCCGCAATGGATTTAGCACAAGCGCTCGGCCGCACCATTCCGTTTGCGAGCCATCTTGGCATAAGGTTGAAAGAGAAGGGTGGCGGCCGCGCCGTGCTGGAGCTCGATTTGCGCCCCGAATTGATGAACAGCTATGAAGCCGCGCATGGCGGCGTCGTCATGACGTTGCTCGATGTTGCGATGGCATTGGCCGCGCGCACGCTCGACGCGACTGCCAACGGCGCGATTACCGTCGAGATGAAGGCGAGCTTCATCGGCACCGGTCAGGGAACGCTCATCGCCGAAGGTCGCTGCCTCCATCTGGGCAGACAAGTTGCGTTTTGCGAAGGCGACGCGCGCAACAAAGCGGGCAAATTGGTCGCCAAGGCCAGCGGCACATTCATGCTGCGCCATGATCGCCGCGGGCCCGTCGAAGCAGTGCCCCGGAAAGCGTGACACCACGTTTCGCATGAGCCATTTCGACGATTACCTGGGAACGCGTCCAGTTGCGGAAGCGCATCGCTTCGACGTCGGTGCCCTCGAGCGCTACCTGCGCGCCCACGTCGAAGGCTTCAGCGGCTCGCTCAAGGTTGAGCAGTTCAAGGGCGGCCAGTCGAATCCCACGTTCAAGCTCACAGCCGGCGGCAAATCCTACGTCCTGCGGCGCAAGCCCTCCGGCGTGCTCTTACCTTCCGCGCACGCGGTCGATCGCGAGTGCCGCGTTATTACCGCGCTGGCGGGCTCCGCCGTGCCGGTACCACGGACCTACTGCCTGTGCACGGACGACACGGTGATCGGTACGATCTTCTACATCATGGACTGGGTCGACGGCCGAGTATTGTGGGATCCGCAATTGCCGGGAATGACACCGGCCGAACGGCGCGCGGTATTCGCCGAGATGAACCGCGTCATCGCCGCGCTGCACAGTGTCGATTTCACGGCCATCGGCCTGGAAAATTATGGCCGGCCCGGCAACTATTTCGCGCGCCAGATCGATCGCTGGAGCAAGCAGTACAAGGCCTCGGAAACGGAAGCGATCGACGCGATGGACGATCTCATCGCGTGGTTGCCGCAGAACATTCCGGCAGGCGAGGCGACCTCCATCGTCCACGGTGACTACCGCATCGACAACATGATCTTTCACCCCACGGAGCCACGAGTTCTGGCGGTGCTCGACTGGGAGCTCTCGACCCTCGGTCACCCGATGGCGGACTTCTCGTATCACATGATGACGTGGCGGCTCTCGTCAACCGAGTTCCGCGGCTTGCGCGGCTGCGATCTCGCAGCACTTGGCATTCCGAGCGAGGAAGACTACCTGGAGACGTATTTGCGCCGCACCGGCGTCGCGGCAAAGCCGAGTGCCAAGGACTGGAGCTTTTGCCTCGCCTACAACATGTTCCGCATGGCCGCCATATTTCAGGGCGTCATGGCGCGCGCGGTCGCCGGCAATGCCGCAAGTGAGCTCGCGCTGGAGACAGGTCGGCGCGCGCGGCCCATGGCGGAATTGGGATGGAAGCAGGTCGAGCAGATGCACGCCGCAGACTAAAACGCTGAGTGCGAAGGATGGTCATGGACTTCGAGTATTCCCCGAAGGTGCGGCAGTTGCAGATGAAGCTCGAGACGTTCATGGACGAGCACATCTATCC
>JBPCLS010000392.1:0-4704 GCA_051003055.1 Casimicrobiaceae bacterium | reverse complement strand
TGAGTGCGCAAACCAAGCGCTTCGACCCGTCGCGTTTCGGCGATTTTCCCAAGGCAGCGCTGAACGGCACGGTCGAGGCGCACGGCACGCTCGTTCCGATGTGGAATGTCGCGGCCGACGTGACGCTCGCTCCGGGAAGCCGCATCGCGGATGTCGGTGTCTCGGGCACCGCAAGCGGCACAGTGACGCCGACGAGTGTTACCGGCGCCACGGCTGCGCTGCGCATCGCGTCGACGTCGGTAACGTTGCGCGGCGCCGTGGGTACGCCAGACGCCCAGCTCGACTTTACCGTGGATGCGCGCAATGTAGCGGAATTACGTCCGCTGCTGGCGCGCTACATCACATCCGAGCTGCCGGATCCGATTGCCGGATCGTTGCGCGCACGCGGCACGCTGGCAACCGGGACCGGCGGCATTGGAATTACACTGGAGCTGGACGGTGCGCGATTGCGCGTGGGTGATTTTTTCCACGCACGCACGCTTCACGCTACGGTGTCCGCGGCGCCGGGCGGCCGCGGTACCGCGCAGATTTCCAATGCGGCGCGCCCACTGACCGTCACCGTCACCGCGACCGGCGCCGCAATCGCACAGCGGGAGTTCGCGTCGGTGTCATTCTCCGCCGCGGGAACGCTCGCGCGCCACACCGCAGACCTCGCCGCAACCGGCAACGGATTCGCGACGCGCGCCGCGTTTACGGGGGGATTCAACGACCTGCCAAAGCCAGGCGCGAGCCGTGGCAGTGGCCGGGGATTCGCGTGGACCGGAACGCTCGACGCGCTCGCAAATCGCGGCACCTACCCCGTAACCCTCGACGCGCCGGCGTCGCTCGAAATCGCGGACTCGCGCATTCGCGTGTCTGACGCGAAGCTTAGCGTGGCCAGCGGAAGGGCGGATCTCACCGATTTTCTCTGGGACGATGGCCGCATATCGACGCGCGGCACGTTCACACAACTGCCGCTCGCCGCGGTTCTGGCCTTGAGCGGAACGGAGTTTCCCTGGAAGTCGACGCTCATCATCGAAGGCGACTGGGCGATCACTGCCGCCCCAAGGCTTTCCGGAACATTGAATATCCGGCGCACCAGCGGCGATCTTTACGCGGCGGAAAACGGAGCGGCAAAGACCGAAGGCCGGGCGCTAGGTATCTCGGCGCTTACAGTCAACGCAAAATTCGCCGACGATGCGGTCACGGCAGCTGCGGAGTTGCGTTCGACCCGCGCCGGCGACGCGCAGGCGACGTTGTCTCTGGGTACGGTCGCCGGAGCGCCTCCGGGAAGAATCGCGCGCAACGCCCCGCTCAACGCAACTGTTGTCGCGCAAGTGGAGTCGCTCAAGATATTCCAGCCGTGGCTTGGCACGGAAGCAGTCTTCGACGGCCGCGTAAGAGTCGATGTCCGCGCGCGCGGAACACTCTCCGAGCCATCGCTCGAGGGAACGCTGGCCGGCGACGCGTTGCGCATCGACGCGCCGCAATACGGCGTGCATTTAAAGGACGGCCGGTTGCGCGCTAGTATGGCCAACGGCTCGATCACGCTCGACGAGCTGTCGTTCAGCGCTGGAGACGGTCGCTTTGTTGCGCAAGGGACGCTCGCAAACTTTACGCGTGCGCAAACCGCGGGCGCCACGCTCGGAGGAGGAACGCGCGTGACGTGGCGCGCCGAGAATTTCCGCCTGGTCAATCGTCCTGATTTGCGCTTAGTCGTCGATGGCAACGGCACGTTGGGAATCGAACAAGGCAAGCTCGCACTCACCGGCACTGTCGCCGTTGACGAGGGACGCATTGAATACGCGCCCGTCACCGCGGGCACGCTCGGCGCGGATGTCGTCATCGTCGGCGGAGAACGCAAGTCCGACTCTGTCACGGGCATGGCCAATCTGCCTTTGCGCCTCGACGTCGAAGTCGACCTGGGACGCAATTTTCGTTTCTCGGGGGAAGGCCTGGATGCGCGGCTTGCCGGCCGCGTCCGTATCACGACGCTCCCAAGCGGTGAGTTCGCCGCGCGCGGCACGATCACCGCCGTCAACGGAACCTACTTCGCACTCGGGCAGCGGCTGGATATTGAGCGCGCCCGGCTGACGTTCGACGGCCCCGCCGACAATCCCGCGCTCGACGTCGTCGCGTTGCGCAAGAACCTGCCCGTGGAGGCCGGCATCGAAGTCACCGGCAGTGCCAAATTTCCGCGCGTGCGTCTCGTCTCGAATCCGCCGGTGCCGGACGGCGAAAAATTATCGTGGCTGGTGACCGGGCAGGGCCTCGATCGCGCGTCGCGCGGCGACATCGCGGCGCTATCGGCCGCGTCGGCAGCGTTGCTCTCCAAAGGCCGGAAACCGCTGACGACGACCATCGCTCAACGCCTGGGACTCGACGACATCTCGTTTCGCGGCGCCGGCAGCGGTGCCGGCGCGACGTCGCAGCAAGTCGTCGCCTTCGGCAAACGAATCTCCGACCGGCTCTCACTGGTCTACGAACAAGGGTTGTCACTGGCGAGCAACGCGTTGCGGATCGAGTACGCGTTGACGCGCACATTGACTTTGCGCGCCGAAGCGGGAACGGTCAGCGGAATCGGTATCTTTTACCGGCGCACGTACGACTGACGCGATGTTGGCGCGCCCGACAGGATTCGAACCTGTGACCCTTGGCTTCGGAAACCAATACTCTATCCAACTGAGCTACGGGCGCGGACAATCGAGATTGTAACGCCGTTTATTCATCGGAGGGATTGCGCAGACGGATCCGCGAAACCGTGTACAGCGTTACGTCTTCCTCGGGCTCACCGCCCACGGCGGTCGTCAACGGCAACGCGAGATTGGTCACGTAGGCGAGCCGCGGAGGATCGTGACGCTCGCGGGAAACACTCAAAACTTGCATAGAACTTTCGATTAAGCTAAGCTAAGACTTAGCTAATCACGTCAAGGATCCAACCGATGGCGATTATCAACGTTCACGAAGCCAAAACCAATTTGTCGAAACTTCTCGAGCAAGTCGAGCGCGGCGAGGAAATCGTGATCGCCCGCGCCGGCCAGCCGGTAGCGAAACTGAGCCGATATCGACCTCCGCAGCGAGCGATTGCGGCGCCCGGCGGCATGGAAGGCGAAATCTGGATCGCCGACGATTTTGACGCGCCGCTCGACGACCAGTTCGAGTGCCTTCGTGCGGGTTTGCCGGACAAGGGATGAAACTGTTGCTGGATACGCATGTTGCAATTTGGTGGGAAGCGAATCACCCCAGTCTCTCTCAGGCGGCTCGCGATCTGATATCAAGCGCGACCGACGACGTCTTTGTCAGCCGCAGCTCGCTTTGGGAGATGGCGGTCAAGGTCAATTTGGGACGGCTCAAGATAGACCTCGGTCGCTTCGTGCACCGGATTGAGGTAACTGGATTTCGATGGCTCGGTATCGAGAACGACCACATTCTCGCCTATGCCTCCCTGCCGTCGTTCGCCGATCACAAAGACCCGTTTGACCGCTTGCTGGTCGCGCAAAGCCTCACCGAGCCGTTGATCTTGGTGACGGCAGACGCCCACTTGGCTCGCTATGGCTCGAATGTACGGGTCGTCGCATAGAGATCAGGGTCCTTAAACTAAAGGCACACGTTGACGCGCGAGTCTGGCTCCCCGAGCTGCGCGCGGAGCAGCCGGTATAATGCGGCGCTTTGCCCTCGCGAAGGCGATGCGCGCTCTATACATCCGACGCGACCATGTCCGACGAGCATTCCACTCCGATTCAGAGTCCGAAGCAGCTCATCATCGTCGTGGTGCTGGCATTCCTTGTTCCGATTGTCGTTATCCTGTTGCTGACACAATTGGTCACGGGAGTCGAAGTAGGGTCCGCCAGCGATCCCAAAAGAGTCCTTGAGCGCATCCGGCCTGTCGGCGAGATCGTGCTGGCGAGTGCGATCGATACCAACACGGCCGCGGTCGCCGCGCCGGCGCCCGTTGCAGTAGCCGCTGCCGCACCCGCGATTGCCGGCATACCAGACGGCAAGCAAACCTACAACACCGCGTGCGTCGCCTGTCACGGTGCGGGAATCGCCGGAGCGCCTAAGTTCGGCGACAAGGCGGCCTGGACACCGCGTCTCAAGACCGGAATCGACTCGCTCTACGCGGCCGCGATTAAAGGCAAAGGTGCAATGCCTCCGAAAGGCGGCATTACGACGTTGCCTGACGCAGCCGTCAAAGCGGCCGTCGATCTCATGGTGGCTGCGGTCAAGTAAGCCCAAACGCCCGCGTTTTGGATAGAAAACGTCTCTCGCGGAGTCGCGGCAGACGCAACCGACCTAAGCGCTGGTCCCTTGCGCTTCACGTCCGGCCGTTCCACCTCTACCCCATGGCCCATTACGCGATCGGCGACATCCAGGGCTGTCATCGCGAATTCTGTCGTCTCCTCGAGCTGATTGGGTTTACTCCCGCGCAGGATCGCTTGTGGCTGGTGGGCGATCTCGTCAACCGTGGTCCGGAATCGCTCGCTGTGTTGCGCGAAGTCAAGGCGATGGGCGATACCGCCGTGACGGTGCTAGGCAACCATGATTTGCATCTGTTGACCGTTGCCGCGGGCCACCGCAGGCCGCATGGCAGCGACACGCTCGCGCCGATATTGGCCGCACCCGATCGGGACGAGTTGATCGCGTGGTTGCGCGCCCGGCCGTTAGTGGCAATCGAAGGCGAACACCTGCTCGTTCACGCCGGGCTTCTGCCTCAGTGGACGCCCG
>JBPCLS010000391.1:0-4533 GCA_051003055.1 Casimicrobiaceae bacterium | reverse complement strand
AATGTCTTTTCGTTCATGGTGGCCTTTCGCTGCGCGAGAACAATGGTTCAGTTTCCATTGGTCATGCTAGAGATAAGTTGGGGTCGCGTTTGGCATGGAAACGTCGCGTCCTGAATATACTGTACGGGAAACTTGGGACTCCCGCCGAAGTGCCGACTTGTCGCGGTCATGAGGACTACCTGGTCCAGCCTGGGCGGCGCACCGGGCTTGAATTCGCGCTTCGCGCGTCAGGCTTTAGGTGCATCGTGTCAACTTGACAAGAACTCTTCTATCCCGTACGCTCCCATGAGGGTGGGCCGAATGAAAACCATGAGCGTAGGTGAATTCAAGAGGCGTTTCTCCGACGCCTTGGACGCCGTGCAGCGCGGAGACACCATCGTGATCTCTTACGGACGCGCTCGCGATAAGGTCGCGGCGATGGTGCCTTACGCAGCGTTGGAGCGCGAGCGGAAACGCCCGCTGGGGCTGCTCACAGGCAAGGCGACGGTGAGATTTGCCAAGGAGTTCAAGATCGAGGACGAGGCTATGTTGTCGGCATGATCGCACTGCTGGACACGCACAGTTTCCTCTGGGCTGCGATCGAGCCTCGCAAGCTCTCGGCACGAGCGCGTGCCGCCATTGAGAACTCGGCCAACGAAATTCATGTGTCTACTGTGAGTTTTTGGGAGATAGCCCTCAAGTTCGCGCTCGGCAAGCTAAAGCTCGCCGGTTGCATGCCCGATGATCTGGTTTCCATCGCCCGCGAAATGCGACTCGAAATCGCTGCCCCCACTGCTGAGGAAGCGGCGGGGTTTTATCGACTCCCAAAGAAGGCGCACAAGGATCCGTTCGATCGAATGTTGATCTGGATGTGCATGCAACGCCGCTGGACCTTTTTTACCAAAGACGCGGGGCTCGAGGATTACCGTGCGCTTGGCTTGGAAACGTTCTGGTGAGCCGGTTCGTCGCGCAACCGCACGCGCCGACCGACGGTGATACCTCGGATTTAAGTCTTCGCGCGTTTGTCGACGATGCGCTTGGCCTTGCCTTGCGAGCGCTCAACGCCGCCCGGGGCGGTGACGCGCACTTCCGCGGTAACGCCGATCAGCGATTTGATCAGATGTGCGAGGTGCGCTCCGGCGGCGTCGCCACTCCCGCTGCTGGCGACCGGAGAACGCTCGACGAGTACCGTCATTTCATCGAGCGTCTTCGGCCGGGTAATCTCCAGTTGATAGTGCGGTGCGAGCGCGGCGTCTTTCAGAATCAGCTCCTCGATCTGCGTCGGGAACACGTTGACCCCACGAATGATCAGCATGTCGTCGCAGCGGCCGGTGATCTTTTCGATGCGCCGCATCGAACGAGCAGTGGGTGGCAGGAGTCGCGTCAGATCGCGCGTACGGTAGCGGACAATAGGCAGCGCTTCCTTGGTGAGCGAGGTCAACACCAACTCGCCCTTCTCGCCTGCCGGCAGAACCGCGCCCGTCTCCGGATCGACAATCTCCGGATAAAAGTGGTCTTCCCACACGGTCAATCCATCCTTGGTTTCGATGCACTCCTGCGCGACACCCGGTCCGATCACTTCCGACAGCCCATAGATGTCGAGCGCATCCAGGTCGAGCCTCGCCTCGATGGCCTCGCGCATCGTCGGCGTCCACGGCTCGGCCCCGAAGATGCCCACTTCGAGGGAGGACGCACGGGGATCGATGCCTTGCCGCTCCATCTCCTCGGCGATGGCGAGCATGTACGACGGGGTCACCATGATGATCGTTGGCCGGAAGTCGCGGATCAGTTGCACCTGCCGTTCGGTCATGCCGCCGGACATCGGGATTACCGTGCAACCCAGTTTCTCCGCACCGTAATGCGCGCCGAGGCCACCGGTAAAGAGACCGTAGCCGTAAGCGACATGCACGACGTCGCCGGGACGCCCGCCCGCGGCGCGGATCGAGCGTGCCATCACTGTCGCCCACGTGTCGATATCGGCAGCCGTATAGCCCACTACCGTCGGCTTGCCGGTCGTTCCCGACGATGCGTGAATGCGCGCGATCTTCTCGCGCGGCACGGCAAACATGCCGAACGGATAGTTATCGCGCAGATCGGCTTTGGCCGTGAACGGAAAATGCGCCAAATCGGCCAATGAGCGAACGTCTTCCGGCGACACGCCGTGCGCATCGAACGCGCGCTGGTAATGCGCGACATTATCGTATGCGTGCTTGAGCGACCAGCGCAGACGGCGAAGCTGCAGCGCGCACAATTCGTCGGCGCTCGCGCGTTCGATCGCTTCAAGTTCGTTCGGCCGAGATTGTCTGACCGGCATTGCGTGATCCTTGGCGACGCCGTCTATCAGTCCGGCGGCGGCTCGACGACATGTCCGGTGATCCGCGTGCTCGTGCCGCGGAACAGCGCGATGGTTTCACCGCATTGATTCTTCACGTCGATGTCGTATACGCCCGAGCGGCCGGTCAAGCTTTGTTCGCGGGCGGTCGCGGTCAACACGTCGCCTTCGCGCGCGGGGGCCAGGTACTCGATCGAACAGCCTGCGGCGACGGTCGTCAGATTGTAACTGTTGCACGCGAAGGCGAACGCGCTGTCGGCCAGCGTAAAGATGAACCCGCCGTGGCATGTCGCGTGGCCGTTCAGCATGTCGGCACGGACGGTCATCGTCATTTGGGCGCGTCCGGGACCGACGCCGGCCAAGCGCATCCCTATACCGCTGGATGCGCGATCGCGCGCAAACATGCCGGCCGCGACGCGCTCGGCCAGTGCCTGCGCCTTGGACTTCGCTAGCGTTTCCGGTTGCGCCATTGCGCTGATCCCAACGCCGATCCGTCGCTCAACTGCCGCCTCATTTGTCGCTTATTTGCCTCTTATTTCCACTTATTTTCCTATAAAGCGCGGCGTGCGCTTTTCGAGGAACGCGGCCACGCCTTCGCGGTAATCGACGCTCGCTCCCAGCTCGCGCTGCAAGTCGCGTTCGCAGTCGAGTTGCATTTCCAACGTCGTGCCTCCGGACTGGTAGATCGCGCGTTTGGTCGCTGCCAGACCCCTGGTCGGCGCTTGCGCCAGATGTTGCAGCAATGTCTCGACGGTCGGCTTGAGTTCGCCGTCGTCGACGCACTTCCAGATGAGACCCCATTGCGCCGCCTGCTCGGCGGAGAGTTTGTCGCCCAGCAATGCGAGACCCATCGCGCGTGCCGTGCCGATGAGCCGCGGCAAAAAAAAGGTGCCGCCCGAATCGGGTATCAGTCCAATCTTGCAAAACGCCTGGATGAAGCTCGCCGACTTTGCCGCGATCACCAGATCACACGCCAACGCGATATTGGCGCCTGCGCCGGCGGCGACTCCATTCACCGCGCACACGACCGGCAACGGCAACGCGCGCAGCGCGAGCACCAGCGGCCGGTAATTGTTTTCGATCGACTCTCCCAAGTCGACCGGCGTGTCACCCGGTGCGACCGCGCGATCGGACAAGTCCTGCCCGGCGCAAAGCCCTCGGCCCGCTCCCGTCAGCAGCAGCACCCGCACCGACTCGTCCGCCTTAATTGCGGCGAGCGCATCGCGCAGCTCCGCGTGCATCGCCGTCGTAAAACTATTCAGCCGCTCGGGACGATTCAACGTGATGCGCGCGACGCCACTGGCGCGTTCGAACAGGATGGACTCGTACGTCACGGCTTTTGTGAACTCGCGAGTGTCCTTAGACATGCATACGGTGCTGTACGACGCGGAAGCGATTGGCGACGAACGCCGCGTCGGTCAAGGACGCATTCGCTGCTGCATTCGTCCCCGTGCCATGGTAGTCGGAGAACGCGGCCGACTGATTGACGTAGACGCCGCCGGTCAGATTGATCGATAGCGCCACCCCCACATCCTCGGCCACTTCGATCGCGCGCTTGATGACCTCGTCACGTGTTGAATACACGGACATCGTGAGCGCACCGTGCCCGTGTACGGCATCGCGGGCGATTTCCAGGCTCTCGCCGGTCGATGCGGTGGCGATGATGAAGGCAATCGGCCCGAACCATTCGTTCAGGTAGGTCGCGCGGTCGCCCGCACCGAGCTTCACCAGCAATGGCGTGCGTATCGTCGCATCGGGAAAAGCCGGGTGCGCGACACTCTGCGTGTCAAGCACGACGGTGCCAAGCGATCGTGCGGCGTCGAGGCGTTTGGTGACGGACTCATTCTGTACGGCGCCGAGGATTTCCACGGCACGCGCGGGGTCGCCCAGCAATTTCTGCACACCCTGCGCTATTCCGGCCGCGACTTGATCGAACGAAAGATGACCGTCGGCGGTGTCGATTCCCGCTTGCGGCACGTAGATGTTCTGCGGCGCCGTGCACATCTGACCCGTGTACAGCGAAAGCGAAAAGGCCATGTTCCGCGTCAAGCCGGGAAAATCCGCGGTCGAATCGACGATCACCTGGTTGACGCCTGACTTCTCCGTGTAGACCTGCGCCTGCCGCGCATTCTCTTCGAGCCAGCGGCCGTTGGCGGTGCTGCCCGTGAAATCGATGATCTTGATCTCGGGGCGCAACGCCAGTGTCTGCGCGGTGGCGTCAC
>JBPCLS010000390.1:0-3890 GCA_051003055.1 Casimicrobiaceae bacterium | reverse complement strand
CTGCTTCTCTGCCGCGCGACGCCGAACTGAGTGTCGATTCGCTCATTCTCTCCTTCCGGACGATGTTCGATCCTCGCGCCGCCCACGCGCTCACGGCAACCTACGAATTGAGATTCGGCGAGCACCGCTTTCACGCCGAGGTCGCCGATAATCAGATTGCGCTCGCCCGCGGGAGCGCACACCAGCCTGACGCCACCATCGAGACAGACCCCAACACCATGGCCGCCCTGGTTTACGACAGCCGCGACCTCGCCCTAGCCTTGCGCTCCGGCAAGCTCAAGTACGATGGCGACAAGGCGGTGGTCGAGCGTTTCCTGACTCTGTTCTCGCTTCCTGCGACAGCGAACCCGAGTTGGCCTCGGGGATGAAAATAGGGAGTCCGGCGCCTTTCGGCCGACAAACTTGCCACAACCCATCGCCAACGGTAGCGAGGTCGTTCGAGTGCTGCACGGCGCGCGCAATGTGCAAGCTCAATTCGCTGGCAGTTCCCCAGAAGACTAGCGGCAGCCGCTTCCACCTGATCCTGAAAGTTGCGTTCGAGCGCATCGGCCAAGGGGCGCGATGCGCCCCCGACCGGACATTCGTCGGCTGTGTGAAGCCCTGCTGAGACGCGTAGTATGGTTCTATGTTCGATGAGGTGATTGAGTGATGGACCGGCGCACGTTCATCGGCACCCTTGCGGTTGGCGTTCTCGGCGCGCCCTTCGCCGGTGCGGCGCAGCCGGAGGGAAAAATCCATCGGATCGGCTATCTAGCGGCGGGCTCGGCTGAAAACGCCAAGAGCACGATGGCTCCCTTTGAGCGGGGGTTACGAGATCTGGGATATGTGGAGGGGAAGAATACCGTCATCGAGCGTCGGTATGCGGACTTGGATTACGCGCGTGCGCACGAGCAGGCAGCGGAGCTCGTGCGACTCGGAGTGGTTATCATCGTCGCACCGGCCACGGGAGTGGCACATGCTGCAAAGAATGCCACGCAGTCGATTCCAATCGTCATGGCCGCGACCGATCCCGTCGCCACGGGCCTCGTTGCGAGCCTCGCGCGACCCGAGGGAAACGTGACAGGGTTCACGAACATCGCGCCGGAGGTTACCGGCAAGCAGATCGAGCTACTCCGGGAGACGCTTCGGCAGCTTGGACGTGTGGCGGTCCTGGTTAACCCGGCCAACCCTTCGACAACTCGGGTAGTCGCCGAGGCCGAAGCGGGAGCTCGGCGCTTCGGCGTGCGCATTCAGGTGGCCGAGGTCCGCGCAGCGGGCGACCTTGAGCTAGCCTTTGCCGAGATGGCGCGGGAGCGCGCCGAGGCGCTCCTCGTCCAGGGTGATCCGCTCCTGATGGCGGGGCGAGCGCGGATCGCCAGCCTGGCCACAAGGCAAAGACTCCCCAGATCTACGTCCTGCGGGAGCACGTGGACGCCGGTGGTCTCATGGCCTACGGGGCGAGCTACCCGGACCTGCTCCGGCGCGCCGCCGGATACGTGGACAAGATTCTCCGAGGCGCCAAACCCGGGGACCTCCCGATCGAGCAGCCGACGAAATTCGAGTTCGTGATCAACTTGAAAGCGGCGAAAGCGCTGGGTCTGACGATCCCGCAATCGGTGCTGTTGCGCGCGGACGAAGTGATTCAATGATCGATCGTTCCCATTGCTCGCGGGTTTCTCTTTACCCGCCGCGGTCGCCGGTTAATTTGATCCGGTGGACGTAAGTTTTCCCAGGTGACTCCACGCTGCGCTTGTCGGGCCGCCCACAAAAGATTTTTGACATCCACTGCAGGAACCAAGTATGGCCCGTCTTCCGGAACCTGACCTAAGTAACCCCGATCTCACCGCACTGATCGTGCGCATCAAGGAGGAGCGCGGCGGCAGGCTGCTCAATCTGTACCGGATGCTGCTGCACAGCCCGCCGCTCGCCGACGGCTGGCGGGAGCTAATGACCGCCATTCGTCAGCATGCCACCCTGTCGGCGCGCATTCGCGAACTCGTTATCCTGCATATCGCGGTGATCAACGGCGCCGACTATGAATTTCGGGCCCACGTTCCGTTTGCTCTCAAGGAAGGAATAACACAGGCGCAGATCGATGCGCTGAAGGCCGGCAAAATCGAGGCCTTAAGCGACGCGGAGCGCGCCGTGCTGGCTTATGCAGGGGCGATGACTGTCGAGGTGCGCGTGCCGGACCCTTTGTTCGATGACGTGCGAAGACAACTTAACGCGCGCGAGATCGTTGAGCTCACCGCCACCATCGCCGCTTACAACATGGTGTCCCGCTTCGTGGAAGCGCTGCAAATCGATCACGATTAGAAGTCTTGGGGTCTCGCGTAGCACGGTCCGACGAATTTGAGAGCAAGGATCGGAGTGTTCGCGATTGGTACAAAGTCTAGACTGCGGTTAGAAGACAGGTCCAGTTGCGGGCTGTCTAAACTTCAAGGAGTGCCATCGTGACTTCTCTTGCGACGACCGTTGATAGGACCGTACCACCACTTTCGAGTGACGACGAGCGATGGGCAGCGCTCGTGCGGCGCGACCGCACTGCGGACGGCGCGTTCTACTATTCGGTGCGGTCGACTGGAGTTTATTGTCGAGCGTCGTGCGCCGCCCGTCTCGCGCGGCGCGAGAATGTGCGCTTCCATTCGACGTGCGCGGAGGCCGAACAGGCTGGGTTCCGACCGTGCAAGCGGTGCCGGCCGAACGCGCCCGCGCTCGCCGAGCGGCGCGCCACAGCCGTGGCAAACGCTTGCCGCCTGATCGAAACTGCGGACGACATGCCGGACCTCGACACGCTCGCCGCAGCCGCCGGGATGAGCCGTTTCCACTTTCATCGCATCTTCAAAACCGTAACCGGCGTGACGCCAAAAGCGTATGCCGTTGCGCACCGTGCACAGCGGGTACGCGACGGTTTGTCACAAAGCGACACGGTGACGGAAGCAATTTATGGCGCCGGGTTCAATTCCAATGGACGGTTCTACGCAACGTCTGCCGATGTGCTCGGCATGACCCCCACCATCTTTCGCGCCGGCGGTAGCGGCGCATCGATTCGCTTTGCCGTCGGCGAATGCTCGCTAGGCTCGATTGTTGTTGCCGCCACTGACAAGGGCGTCTGCGCGATCCTCCTCGGCGACGAGCCGGACGCATTGTTGCGCGATCTTCAGGATCGCTTTCCGCAGGCGCTGCTCATCGGCGGCGACCAGGCGTTCGAGCAATGGGTGTCCAAGGTCGTCGGCTTGGTCGAAGCGCCGGCACTGGGTCTCGGTCTGCCGCTTGACGTACGCGGTACCGCCTTCCAGCAACGGGTGTGGCAGGCGTTACGCGAAATTCCGGCCGGCGCGACGGCGAGCTATAGCGATATCGCCAAGCGCATCGGCGCGCCGAAAGCCGTGCGCGCCGTGGCGCAAGCCTGTGCATCGAATGCAATCGCCGTCGCAATCCCTTGCCATCGAGTCGTGCGCAACGATGGCGGGCTCTCGGGCTACCGCTGGGGTGTTGCGCGCAAACGTGCGCTGCTCGAGCGCGAGTCCGCAGCGTGAATGGCGTCGCCCATGGACGCAACGTAACCCCACACCCAACCGCGATCGCCCAGCGTGTAACCGCTCTCGACTGGCCGCGCATCGGTGCAGACCTTGATCTTCACGGTTGCGCGGTCGTGAACGCAAGCCCACACCACTTATGCTGCAATACGGCGAGGGAGACTACAACTGCCTGCATCAAGACCTCTATGGCGAGCATATTTTTCCGTTGCAGGTCACGTTTCTGTTATCGAAGCCGCGACAGGGCTTCTCCGGCGGCGAATTCATGCTCACGGAACAGCGGCCACGTATGCAATCGCGCGCCGAAGTCGTGCCGCTCGACCAGGGGGATGGCGTCGTCTTCCCGGTTCACCATCGACCGGTGCAAGGCAC
>JBPCLS010000389.1:0-22531 GCA_051003055.1 Casimicrobiaceae bacterium | reverse complement strand
GCTTACCGACCAGCTGGAAGGTGCCGATCAGGATGTGTTGAGGCGCGGCACACAGACGATCGTGTCGCAGGTCGCCGCGATGAAGAACATGGTCGACGACTTTGCGATTTACGCGCGCCAGCGCCGGCCCGGGCAAATGCAGCAGGTGGATTTATCGGCGCTATTGCTCGACGTACTGGGTCTGTACGACAATCTGCGGCCTCACGTTGCGCTATCCTTGCCGGTCGCGCCCGTCTTCGTACAAGGCGAGCCCGCCCGGCTGCGTCAAGTGTTCCACAATCTCCTCGCCAACGCGGTCGAAGCCCAGGCCGACGTTTCCCCCCCAACTTTCGCCATCGCTCTGTCGGAGAGCGATGGCTATGTGACACTGTCGTTCACCGACCGCGGGCCCGGGTTTCCACCGGATGTATTGAGCCACGCATTCGAGCCGTATGTAACGACCAAAGCGAAAGGAACCGGATTGGGTTTGGCGATCGTGAAAAAAATCATCGATGAGCATGGCGGCCGCGTCACGCTCGAGAACGCGGCGCCGCACGGTGCCCGGGCGACGCTGGTATTCCCGGCGATTGGCCACGGCAGGCCCGCGGCAAGCATCGCTCAGGGCTCGATTTAGGTATCGGATGGCACAGGCCAAAGAAATCTTGATTGTCGACGACGAGGTCGGCATCCGCGAGTTACTCTCGGAAATCCTCCAGGACGAAGGCTATCGCGTCGCGCTCGCAGAAAATGCGGGCGACGCGCGCGCGTATCGCCAGCGCCACCAGCCGGCACTCGTACTTCTGGATATATGGATGCCGGACACCGACGGCGTCACGTTGCTGCGGGAATGGGCGTCAAACGGCCAGTTGACGATGCCGTTCGTCATGATGTCGGGCCATGGGACCATCGAGACCGCCGTCGATGCGACCAAGATCGGCGCCTTCGATTTTCTCGAGAAGCCGGTGGGATTGCAGAAACTTCTCTCGACAATCGCCCGGGCATTCAAGTCGGCCGCCGCTCAGGAAGCACGCCGCGTGTCGCTCGCAGCGCTGGGGAGCAGCGGACCGATACGCGACGCCGAACGCGCGCTCGAACAATTGCTCGCCGCGCGCAGACCGATCCTGCTGATCGGAGAAGCCGGCACCGGCCACGAGCTCGCCGCGCTCGCGTTGCAAAGCGCCGAAGCCCCGTGGGTTGCATTGGCGAATGGCGCGCGCCTCGCGGCCAATCCGCTCGCTCTGATCGAGGAGGCACGCGAGGGAACGCTTTTTTGCGCGGAAATCGGCCAGTATTCAAAGGCGGAGCAGAAGGGGCTCGCTTTTCTGCTGCCGAAGCTCGAGCGGCACAACGTCACGCTCGTCTGCACGAGTTCGGATCCGCTCGGCAATCTCGCGGCGGAAAACAAGTTCGATCCCGTGCTGCTTTCGCAGATGTCGACCGGCGCCGTGCTGCTCCCGCCATTGCGCTCCCGGCGAGACGACATTCCGGCGCTGATCGAGCGTTTCTGGCGCGACGCCACCCAGCGTGAACCGGCCGCACCGGTGCTGTCCGCTCTTTCCCCGGCCGCGTTGACGACGCTCGCGAACGCGTACTGGCCCGGCAACCTTGATCATCTGGCTAGTGTCGTTGCGAACCTCGCGTTGTTGCGAAGCGAGGTGACGACCGATCACGTCAAGCGGCTTCTGGGTGAGGCCGCGGCGCCCAATCCGTCGCTTGCGCCCGAAATCACCGCGCGTTTCTTCGAGCTTCCGCTGCGCGAGGCGCGCGAGGCCTTCGAGCGGATCTATTTCGAGCAGCTATTGGGACGCGAGCAGAGCAACATGAGCAAGGTCGCCGACAAGGCGGGGCTCGAGCGCACGCACCTCTATCGCAAATTAAAGCAGCTCAACATCCGATTTTCCCGGCGAACCGACGAAAATGCGCCAGGAAGCTTGCCCGAGCGCGGGACCAAGGAACCTTAAATGGCCGGTGCGGCCACCGGGTCCAAGCCTTTCCTGCCGCCGCTCGTAGGGGCGATGGGCATCGTGTACGGCGACATCGGCACGAGCCCGCTGTACACGCTGCGCCAAGTCTTCACCGGTGAGCACGCGCTCTCGCTGACACCGGCGAATGTGCTGGGGATTCTCTCGATCGTCTTCTGGTCGCTGATTGTCGTCGTGTCGCTCAAATACATCACGTTGATGATGAGCGCCGACAACCGTGGCGAAGGCGGAATTCTCGCGTTGACGGCGCTGGTCTCGCGCGGGCTCGAAGAGCATCCGGACCTGCGCTGGTGGCTGGTCGGCTTCGGCATCTTCGGCGCGGCGATGTTCTACGGTGACGGCATGATCACACCCGCAATCTCCGTGTTGAGCGCCGTCGAAGGCCTCGAGATCATCGCGCCGCAATTGCATCCGTTCGTCGTGCCGGCGGCCATCGTGATCTTGGTTGCGCTATTCGCGATCCAGAAACGGGGAACCGCAAGGGTCGGGTCGTATTTCGGGCCGATCATGTGTCTGTGGTTCCTGGCGCTGGCGGTGCTCGGCCTCGTGCAGATCATGAATGAGCCGACGGTGATCGCCGCAATCAACCCGTGGTATGCGGTCAAATTCGTCGCTGCCAATCCCACCGCGGCGTTTCTCTCGCTCGGTGCGGTGGTGCTGGCGGTGACCGGTGCGGAAGCGCTGTACGCGGACATGGGGCACTTCGGAGCGTCTCCGATCCGTCGCGCCTGGATCTTTTTCGTGTTTCCGGCGCTCGTCCTGAACTACTTCGGTCAGGGAGCACTGCTGCTCGCCGACCCGGCTGCGGTGAAGAATCCGTTTTATCTGCTTGCGCCGTCCTGGGCGTTGATTCCGCTGGTCATCCTCGCGACGTGTGCCGCGGTCATTGCTTCGCAAGCGGTCATCTCGGGCGCGTTTTCGCTCACTCGCGCCGCGATCCAGATGGGCTACTGTCCGCGACTGACGATCCAACATACGTCCGATCGCGAAATCGGACAGATCTACGTTCCGTTCATCAACTGGATGCTGCTTGCTGGCGTGGTCCTGCTCGTCGCGGGATTCCGAAGCTCGGACAATCTGGGCGGTGCGTACGGCATTGCCGTGACGCTCGCGATGCTGATCGACTCCATTCTCATTTTTGTCGTCATGCGCCGCTGCTGGCAATGGCCGGTGCTGGCCGCCGCGTTGGTCACCGCCCCGCTGTTGCTGATCGACGTTGCGTTTCTGTCCTCCAACGCGCTCAAGATTCCCGCCGGTGGCTGGTTTCCGATTGCGATTGGCATCGCAGTGTTCACCTTGCTGACGACGTGGAAACGCGGACGTGCATTGCTGATGCAAAGGCTCGCCGACGATGGGATGCCTCTTGATCTCTTCATCCAAAGCATCAACGCTTCGCCGCCGGCGCGCGTGACCGGCACCGCGGTGTTTCTATCGGGGGCGCAGAACAGCGTTCCTCACGCGTTGCTGCACAATTTAAAGCACAACAAGGTCCTGCACGAACGAGTCGTATTCCTGACGATCGTCCCGCGCGACATTCCGTACGTGCCGTTGAGCGAGCGCTATGACGCCAAGCCGCTGGGCTGCAATTTCTTTCAGATCCATGCGTTCTACGGCTTCAAGGAGGACCCCGACGTGCCGGCCCTCCTGGATGAGACCGGGCGGGAAGGCTTTGTGTTCGACATGATGCAAACGTCGTTCTTCGTATCGCGGGAAACGCTGATCCCGACGGTGAAGGCGGGTATGGCGCTCTGGCGGGAGAAGCTCTTCGTGTCGATGTCGAAGAACGCGACCAAGGCTTCCGAATTCTTTCAGGTACCCACGAATCGAGTCGTCGAGCTGGGCACGCAGGTTGAACTCTAGAAGTCCGCCTCTGACAAAACGCCGGCAATCTCTAACCTGACGAAGCCGGCGTCTTACCCGATGATTTGACGGAGATCCGCGGTCACGCAGCGTGCGCGAGCTGGGTCCGCATCGCTTGCATCGCCTTGCTCTCGATCTGCCGAATCCGCTCGGCGGACACGCCGTACTCGGTGGCGAGGTCCTGCAACGTCGCCGAGTCTTCTTCGCGCAGCCAACGCGCCTCGATGATCCGGCGGCTGCGATCGTCGAGCTTGGCGAGCACCTGATGCAGGCCCTCCGAACGCCGCTGCGCGAATTCCTTGCGCTCATAGATTTTTGCGGGCTCATCGTCGCGCTCGGTCAAGTATGCGATCGGCGACACGGAGTTTTCGTCGTCGCCTGGGGTCGGGTCGATCGAGACGTCACGGCCGGACAGCCGCGTTTCCATTTCCACGACCTCTTCGGGCTTCACACCCAGGTCCTTCGCGATCGCTTTGGCCTCGGCGACCGACAGCGCCCCCGAACCCGCCTTCATGCTGCGCAGATTGAAAAACAGCTTGCGCTGCGCCTTGGTTGTCGCAATCTTCACCAGACGCCAGTTGCGCAGGATATATTCATGCATTTCGGCGCGAATCCAGTGCAACGCGAACGAGACGAGGCGCACACCGCGCTCGGGGTCGAAGCGGCGAACCGCCTTCATGAGCCCAACGTTGCCTTCCTGGATCAAGTCGGCCTGGGGTAATCCGTAGCCCGTGTAATTGCGCGAAACCGATACCACCAACCGTAGATGCGACAGCACCAGCGCCCGGGCGGCGTCGAGGTCATCGCCTTGCATCAGCCGGCGGCCAAGCGCGGTCTCCTCTTCGGCGGACAACAGCGGAAAGCGGTTGACCGCCTGGATGTAGTGATCGAGGCTTCCCAGCGAAGCAGGTGTCGGGAAGGTCAGCGCCAACGTGGTACTCGTCATGCCAAGGTCCTTTCGGATACGAATGGTTTTGCCACCGAGTGGTCTTTCGCCCAATTTTAGCACTCGCCTTCTAAGAGTGCTAACCCTGCCCGAAGGTTCCTGAGCGTTTCAGTCGGGATTCGACACAACGGTCCAGCAATAGTTGCAGATCAAACCGTCGGACCGGCAGTGAGCGCTCACTAAATGCTAGCCGGAAGCAACGCCTCGACGAACTCCGCTGCGGCAAACGGACGCAGGTCGTCGACCCCTTCGCCGACGCCGATGAACTTGAGCGGCACCGGGTGGCACTTGGCGATCGCGGCCACAACACCTCCCCGGGCGCTGCCGTCGAGCTTGGTCAGGATGAGTCCGGTCAAACCGACGGCAGCGTCAAAAGCCGCCACTTGGGCGAGCGCGTTCTGGCCGGTGTTGGCGTCAAGCACCAGCAACGTGTCGTGCGGAGCGCCTTCCATCGCCTTCCCCAATACTCGCTTCGCCTTGCGCAATTCGTCCATCAGGTGGCCCTGCGTCGGCAGGCGGCCGGCCGTGTCGGCGAGGACGACGTCGATGCCCCGTGATCGGGCGGCAGTAATCGCGTCGAACATGACCGCCGCCGGATCCCCACCTTTCTGCTGGATGACGGCGACGTTGTTGCGAGCGCCCCATACGGCAAGTTGCTCGCGCGCCGCAGCGCGAAACGTGTCGCCGGCGGCGAGCAGTACCGACAGTTTCTGGTGTTGCAACCACTTGGCAAGCTTGCCGATCGACGTCGTCTTGCCTGCACCATTGACGCCGGCCAGCATAACGACGTACGGCCGCTCGCGGCCCACGACAAATGGCACTTCGAGCGGCGACAAGAGGTTTACCAGCACGGACGCAAGCTCCGCGCGCGGATTGGCGTCCGCGCCCGCCCTTTTCCACCGCGCCTTCAATTCGGCCAGAACATGCTCGGTGGCGTCCACTCCGACGTCGCCCTCGAGCAGCGCGGATTCTAGGTCGGCGAGGGCGGCATCGTCGAGCTTGCGGAGCGCGAACGTTGTGGCAAGCGCGCCCGCGAGCTTGTCGCGCGAGAGACCCAGCCCCGATTTCAGGCGTTCGGTCCACGAGCGTGTTTCCGGCAGCTCGCCGTCGGCAGGCTTCTTCTTGAATAAGTCGAACATCGAAAAAGCTAGAATTCTACCTTTTCCCCCGTGACCGGCGCGGTGCACGCCAGTGCCGGCGCTATGCGTTCGGTCGATCGCGCATGGGCCTCTCTCTAATGGCTTCTCTCAATCGCGTCCGGATCATTGGCGGCCGGCTCAAAGGCCGGGTCGTGCGCTTTCCCGCCGCCCACGGCCTGCGCCCAACGCCGAATCGCGTTCGGGAAACGCTATTCAACTGGCTTGGGCAGGATTTATCCGGTCAGCTCACGCTGGATCTCTATGCCGGCAGCGGGGCGCTTGCGCTCGAGGCGCTATCACGTGGCGCCAGACTCGTGGTGGCGGTCGATCGCGATGCCGCGCTCATCCGGGCGCTCGCAGCGACGGCGGCGACGTTTGGCGCCGCTGGACTCGAGACGCATGCGGCGGAAGCGCGGAAGTTTCTCCTACGCGAGACGCGGCGCTTCGACGTGATCTTTCTCGATCCGCCCTTCTCGTCGGACGAGTGGGAGTGGCTGTTGCCCGCGTGCAAAACGCGCCTCGCGGACGCCGGCTGCATATATGCCGAAGCCGCTCGCCTTCTGCCGCCGGCAGACGGGCTCGCGATTTGCCGGCACGGCAAGGCGGGCAACGTGCATTATCATCTGTTGATGCACGCGCCACCGTCGGATTGACGGCCGAGCCGTTGAACGTCCAATCAGCCTAACCGTTGCCGCTCCCCATGCTCATGGTCGTCTACCCCGGCACGTTCGATCCCTTCACTCGAGGCCACGAGGATCTCGTGCGCCGCGCGGCAAACGTTTTCGATCGTGTCGTCGTCGGCGTGGCGGACAGCCGGTCGAAGCAGCCGTTCTTCGACGTTGCGGAGCGGGTGGCAATGGCTCGCGAGGTCCTGGAACCGGTACCCAACGTTGAGGTTAAAAGCTTCTCTTCGCTGCTGATGAATTTTGTGCGCGAACAGGGGGCGAGCGTGGTTTTGCGAGGTCTGCGCGCCGTATCGGACTTCGAATACGAGTTTCAGATGTCCGGAATGAACCGCCATCTATACCCGGATGTCGAAACGCTATTCCTGACCCCTTCGGAGCAGTACACGTTCATTTCCGCGACGATCGTGCGGGAAATCGCGAAGTTCGGCGGAGACGTCTCGCACTTCGTTCACCCGAGCGTCGGCGAAAGGATTCGCGTCCGGGTCGCGGAATTGAACAAGGACGGCGGCTAGCATCCGCCAAGAGCCGATCAAGAGACTGCCATGGCGCTGATGATCACCGACGAGTGCATCAATTGTGACGTTTGCGAGCCCGAGTGCCCGAACGCCGCCATTTCTCAAGGCCCGGAGATCTATGTGATCGATCCGGGAAAATGCACCGAATGCGTCGGCCATTTCGACGTTCCGCAATGCCGCGAGGTGTGTCCGGTCGACTGCATTCCGGTCAACCCCGATCACGTCGAGGGAAGTGAAGAGCTCTTGCTGAAATACGCGGGGTTGACCGTCAAGCGCTAAGCATTCGCGGCAATCGGCAGCGCGTCCTGCTGGTTGATAATCGCGTCGATTCCGGCAAGCTCGTCCAGCAGCCCGCCCATTTGGGCCTTCAGCGCATCTGCCTGCAGCTCGAGCTCGGCGATACGCTCCTCCAGGTCGTCGCTCGCACGATGGATGCGCTTGACGCTGTCCAGTCGCCGCCGCAGTT
Source organism: Casimicrobiaceae bacterium (assembly GCA_051003055.1). Classification (GTDB taxonomy): domain Bacteria; phylum Pseudomonadota; class Gammaproteobacteria; order Burkholderiales; family Casimicrobiaceae; genus VBCG01. The sequence goes on along the minus strand of JBPCLS010000389.1, from coordinate 14,958 downwards.
GCGAATGGTGTTCTTTGACCTGCGTCTGCAGCGGCGACATGATCGCCCGCAGCCACGCCTCGGCGTCGCGGGTCGCGATGTCGTAGACGTGCTTGACGCGCGACGCAATAGTTTCAAAGAAGCGTTTCATCAGCGCGAACTTGGCCTTCGAGACCATGTTCCAAAGCGTGTTGAAATGCGTGTTGTAGGCGCGTTCAAGGCGATCGATCTCTTTGCGATACTTGAGTACAGAGAACGCCGGCGGTGAAAATGGGTCGAGGCCGTGCTCCTGCGCGAAGCGGACGTACATCGAGCGCATCATCTCGTGAATTTCACCGGTTTGATTCGCGGCGGCCTCGAAGTCGCCGTGGATGCTCTCGAAAAAATCGCCCATCGCCCCCCGCACGCCTTTGGTGAACGGGCTGTCCTCGATCATGCGGCGGGTACGACCTGAGTTGGCGCGCAGCGCCTCGAGCCCGATCCGGTCGAAGAGCACGGTGGTCTGCTGGGTAAAGACGGTACGCAACGCCGTGTAGCGCGAAAGCCCGCGCTCGAACAACTCTTTCTGTTGCCCGATGCGTTCCATCATGTGCTCGACGAAGTCCTGGTTCTTGCCGCGCAGCGCCATCAATTCCGCGAGCTGTTCGGCGACACCACCCACACGGCCGTCAAGAAGCGACGTGACGCCTTTCGCCAGCGCGCGGACCTCCGCCTGCGTCGCAACACCCACAATGTCGCGCTTGGCCGGGATCAGCTTGCGCGAAAGCGCATCTTCGAGCATCGGAAGGCAGCTCCGGGCGAGCAGCGCGTCGTCGCCGTTGACCTTGGCGAGCAGCGCCTTCTGCGCCGACGCGGCGAACACTTGCTCGCGCGCGATGCCGAGCAGCGCCGCGGTGTTTGTGACCTGCCGGGCTATTTCCGCGTCGACCGCGGCGTCGGATTTCAAATCGTCCCACAGCCCGTCGATCTTGTTCAAGATGACCAGGCGTCCGGCCTTCGTCGTCGCGTCCTCACCGGCAAGATGCTGGTTCCAGACTTCGAGGTCGGTCTTGGTTACGCCGGCGTCGGCGGCGAGGATGAACAGCACAGCATGCGCGTTGGGCAGCAAGTTGAGCGTTAGCTCCGGCTCGGTGCCGATGGCGTTTAAGCCTGGCGTGTCCAGAATCACCAAGCCCTGCTGCAGCAATGGATGCGGAAAGTTGATGATCGCATGCCGCCAGCACGGGATGTCAACGGTGCCTTCGCCGCCCTGTTCGATAGCCGCCCGAAGATCGCCGTTGTCATCGCCGTATAGGCCGTACTGGCGCGCCAGCTCGACCGGGACGCGTTTGACCTGCGATACACACCCCAATGCCTCACCCATTTTCTCGGTAGAGGAGAGATCGAGTGCGAACGTCACCCATTCGTCGGCGTAGCGCTTGAATTCGGACACCGACGCACCTTTTGTCCGCGTTTCGATCGGCAGCAGGCGGATCGACGGCGGACGTGACGGGTCGTGCAGCAGTTCCGTCGGGCACATCGTTGTACGCCCCGCCGAGGACGGCAGTAGCCGCGCGCCGAAATCCGCGAAAAATATCGCGTTGATGAGTTCGGACTTGCCGCGGGAAAATTCGGCGACGAACGCCACGACCAGCTTGTCCTGGTGCAACCGTTCGAGCAGTTGCTGCACTCTCAGGTCGACTTGGGCGTCCGAGAGCTCTTGGTCTTCCAACCACTGGTGCAGCGATGAAACGCCCGCCGACAGCCGGCGACGCCAATCGCCATAGGCTTCGAAGCGGGCAGCCAGATTCCGTGGGGGAACCATGACTGCCTACGGCTTAAGGGCGCAATTTATCAACGGTTCCCTGGGCACTTATTGGGGAAATTCCGACTAGTTGAGGCTAAAAGCACAACTCATGCCCGCCGCGCCCAGGCTGCGCAACCGAGCAGCGCCCGACGCGCAACGGTCGCGGCCTAGTGAGAGGGTCCAAGGAGGGCGCGCTACGGCCGTTGACAGCTCGCGCAATAAAATGACGATCGCGCACCCAGCCGCGTGTGCCGAATCACGCTGCCGCAGATTCGGCAAGGCTCTCCTGCCCGCGCGTACACGTAATAGTTCAACTGAAAATAGCCGGGTTCACCGCCGGCATCCACGTAATCGCGCAACGTGCTTCCGCCCTTGGCAATTGCTTCGGACAGGACGGCCCGAACTTCGGCCACGAGCCTGCTCAAGCGGGAGCGGCTTACTCGCCACGCCGGCGTCGCCGGACGGATGGCTGCGCGAAAGAGTGCCTCGTTGGCGTAGATGTTGCCCACACCGACCACGAGCCGGCTGTCCATCAGTGCGAGCTTGATCGCCGCAGTGCGTGCTCGTGTGGCGCGCCATAGATAATCGCCATCGAATGCCGGATCGAACGGCTCGGGCCCCAACGATTGCAGCAACGGGTGCGCGTTGGCGGGGAACGGCGCCCAAAGCATGGCGCCGAACCGGCGGGGATCGTGGTAGCGCAGCACTGCATCATCGTCGAAGACGAGGTCGACGTGATCATGCCGGACTCGCGGCGGCGGCTGCGTGTAGACGCGGAGGCTACCGGTCATACCGAGGTGTACGAGCAAAGCCCCCGCGCCGATGCTAAAGAGCAAGTACTTGCTTCGCCGTTCGAGCGCATCGACGGTGTACCCTTTGATCCGGTCCTTGAGATCGGCCGGAACCGGCCAGCGGAGCCGGGAGTCGTACACTTGCAGATCCACGATGCGGCGCCCGACGACTCGCGCCGCAACACCGCGACGCGTGGTTTCAACTTCGGGCAACTCGGGCATTTTTAAGAGCGCCGCGCGACCGCGCGAGCGTGCGCAGGAAAGAGGTCCGGTTCTTGCGAGCTCGTTGGTTGCGTGGGGCCCAATATAGCCTAACATCGAGTGAAAATTCATCGTTCCGAACCTTACTATGCGAACCCGATGCCGTTACTTCCCACATTGATGCGCCCGCGACTGCCGGGCTCCTGCCTACACCGCAGACCGCGCGCAGCGCTCGGGACGGCGTTGTTCGGCGCATTGGCCGCGCTTCTGCCCACTGCTTCGTTGGCGCAGGCGTTACCCGCAGCGCCCGAAGCGACGACTGCAACGCCGGCCGTCCCAGCATCGGAGCTGGCGGGAGGCTTGACCGCGGACGTCTTCTACCGCGTGCTGGTTGGCGATGTGGCGTTGCAGCGAGGCGAGGTGGGACTCGCCGCGCGCGCATTCTTCGAGGCAGCGCGCGAAGCCCGCGACGCGCGGATTGCCCGCCGTGCAGCCGAAGTTGCGCTGCTCGGCCGCCAACGGATGCTGGCGCAGGAGTCGGCCAAATTATGGATCGCGCTCGACCCGTCCGCCGAACGACCCAAGCAGATCCTCGCAGCGCTGGTCGCGAGCCCGGCCGACAAAGACATTGCCGACGTCGGCGACAACGCCGACATCCGCTTGCGCCTCGAGAAGCTGCTGGCTGATTCCGCGGTGTCGGGCCAAGGCGTCGGAGAAATCTTTTTGCAGTTGAACCGGTTCCTCGCCCAGCAGCCCGAACGCCGTCAGGTGCTGGACATCATCCGCGATTTAGCAAGTTCCTATCCCGGCAGCGCCGAGGCGCGCTTCGCGGTCGCGCTTGCCGCGTTCAATATCGGCAAAGCCGACGCCGCGGCCATCGAGCTTGCCTCGAAGGAGATCGACCGCGCGTTGGAAATAGCACCCGGATGGGAACGCGCGGCGCTGATGAAGGCGGAGTTGCTCGCCCGGCAAGCGACCGACGCGGCAATTGCATACCTCAAGACGTTCGTCGCGGCCAACCCCGATGCGCGGTCGGCCAGTGGCGGCCTAGCGCAGTTCCTGGTCGAACGCAAACGCTATCCGGAAGCCCGGGCAGTGTTTCAATCGTTGTGGGATCGCGATCGCAATGCACGCGAGTTCGAATTCGGCGTCGCGGTCATTTCCGTGCAGATGAAGGATTGGCCGACGGCCGAGGCGCTGTTCCTCGCCTTGAAGCGCGCCAACCATGGCGAAAACGGCTCGGTCGAGCTCTATCTCGCGCAGATCGCCGAGGAAACCGGCCGCTATCAGGACGCGATCGATCGTTATCTGGTGGTGCCTGACGGCGAGCGCGCGTGGCTTGCAAAGCTTCGCGTCGGCGCGATGATGGGAAAGCTGCGGCGCGTCGACGAAGCCCGTCAATACCTTGCCGACCTGCCGGCCGTCACTATCCCGCAGCGGATACAAGTCCGGCAGGCCGAGGCGCAGTTGCTTCGGGACGAGAGCGACCACACGGCAGCCCACGCGCTCCTGACCAAGGCACTGACCGAACATCCCGACGCACCCGAGCTCCTTTATGACGCGGCAATGACCGCGGAAAAACTCGATCGCCTGGACGAAGCCGAAGCGCGGTTGCGCCGGGTCGTCGAGCTCAAACCCGACGACGCGCAAGCGCTCAATGCGTTGGGTTACACGTTGGTCGACCGGACGGCGCGTACGAGCGAGGGATTCGCGCTGATTGAACGCGCCCATAAACTGGCACCCGATGATCCGTTCATACTGGACAGCCTGGGATGGGCGCTGTATCGGATGGGCCGGCTGGACGATGCGGAAACGTATTTACGCCGCGCGTTTGCCGAACGCCCCGATGCCGAGATCGCGGCGCACCTGGGCGAAGTGTTGTGGGCGAAAGGCGAACGTACGGGCGCCAAGGAAGTCTGGCAGTCGCAGCTGAAGACGACACCCGACCACCCGGTGCTCCTGGAAACCGTGCGGCGGCTGGCGCCGTAAGTTTTTGCGATTCCCCCGCAGCGAATTCACCGCTCCCGTACTTTGCAACACCTTCGCGGCGCGGTGCTTGCGGCCGCGCTGACCATCGCGGTGATCGTGCTGACGGCGTGCACGACGCTCGGCCCTGTTTCCACGGGTCGTGTCGATCCGACCGCTAAGGGAAACGGATTCGACATCGAAGGAAGGCTCTCGGCGCGCCGTGGAACCGCTGCGGTTGCCAGCAACTTCACTTGGTCACATACGCCCGTGCACGATCGCCTCGATTTTGCATCGCCGTTGGGACAGATTTACGCGCGCGTGTCCGGCAACAAAGGCGGCGTCAACGTAGAGCACGCGGACGGTCGGTCGGATTCGTACAGCGACTGGAGCACGCTCTCGCTTGCGCTCTTCGGCCTCGCGATCCCGGTCGACGGTCTTTCGACGTGGATCCTCGGCGCGCCGCGGCCGGAGCAGCCGTTCACGATTGAGCGAGATGCCGCCGGCCGGCCGAGCGTACTGCGCCAGCACGGATGGGAAGTCGTCTACTCCTACGCCGCCGCCGACGCGCGCGAGCGACCTAAACGCCTGGTTTTGCGCAACAAAGATACCGAGCCGATCGAAGTGCGAGTCGTCATCGACCGTTGGAACTGAACGGGACGGATCGATGCGATGTCGATTAGAATTCGGCCGGAGGATCGGACGCCGGGCGCGGTTGCAGGATAATGTAGTCCCGCTGGGGAGTCGCCAAGTGGTAAGGCACCGGATTTTGATTCCGGCATTCGTAGGTTCGATCCCTACCTCCCCAGCCCCCCACGCGACGGGCAGGTCGGTCCGCATCGATCTGCCGGTTTCGTTTTTTGAAGGCGCGTAGTCGAGATGGCTTTCGAACAGATGCGGATCTTCACCGGCAACGCGAACCCGAAGCTCGCGGAAGCGGTCTGCCAGCACTTGAACATCAGCCTGGGCCGCTGCACGGTCGGGCGCTTCTCCGACGGCGAAGTGATGGTCGAACTCATGGAGAACGTGCGCGGCCGCGAAGTGTTCGTCCTGCAGTCGACGTGCGCACCGACCAACGACAGCCTGATGGAAATCCTGGTGATGGTCGACGCATTGAAACGCGCGTCGGCTGGGCGCATCACCGCCGCGATTCCCTATCTGGGCTACGCGCGCCAGGACCGGCGACCGCGTTCGAGGCGGGTCGCGATCACGGCAAAGGTGATTGCGGACATGATCACGACGGTCGGCGTGAACCGCGTGATGGTGATGGACCTGCACGCGGACCAGATTCAGGGTTTTTTCAACATTCCGGTCGACAACATTTACGCAACACCGATCCTGCTCGCCGATCTGTGGAAACGGAACTACGAAAACCAGATCGTGGTGTCGCCCGACGTCGGCGGCGTCGTGCGCGCGCGCGCAATCGCCAAACGGCTCGACTCCGATCTCGCGATCATCGACAAGCGGCGTCCCAAAGTGAACGATGCCGAGGTCATGAACATCATCGGCGACGTGCAAGACCGAACGTGCGTCATCATGGATGACATCGTCGATACCGCCAACACGCTATGCAAGGCGGCGGCGGCGCTCAAGGAAGCGGGTGCCAACAAAGTCGTTGCGTATTGCACGCATCCGGTGCTTTCCGGTGGCGCGGTCGCCAGGATCGCCGAATCCGAACTCGATGAAATTGTCGTCACCGATACCATTCCGCTGACGCCGGAAGCGCAGGCGTGCGCGCGCATCCGCCAGTTGTCCTGCGCGCAGTTGCTCGCGGAGACGATGACGCGCATTTCCAACGAAGAGTCCGTCTCCTCGTTGTTTATTGAGTAATCTGGCATAAGCGTTGCTGCCGCGTTTCGCGAGGCAATGCTTTTCGCCGACCGCTGACTTTGTAATTCTGATTTCGTACTGGAGCGTTTAGATGGCCGATTCCATTGCACCCGATCTCGCAGGCAAGTCCGTACTCGTCACCGGCGCTTCGACAGGAATAGGCGCCGCGGCTGCGCGCGCATTCGCGTCCGCGGGGTGCCGAGTGGGGATCCACTACAACGCAAGTCGCAATCGCGCGGAAGAGGTCGCGGCAGATGTGCGGCTCGCCGGCGGCGAAGCCTATCTCGTTGGAGGCGACCTGCGCGCCTCCGCGAAAGCGCGGGAGGTGGTCGATGCGACCGCTGCGCATTTCGGCGGTATCGACATTCTTATCAATAACGCGGGCGGGCTGGTCAACCGCGTACCCATCGCGGAAATCGACGACGCATTCTTTGACGATGTGATGGATTTGAATGTCCGCTCACTCGTCGCCGCATGCTCTGCCGCAGTGCCTCATATGCGACGCGGTGGCCGCGGCAACATCATCAATGTGACGTCGATTGCGGCAAGGCACGGCGGCGGCAGCGGCGCCGTCATATACGCATCCGCCAAAGGGTTCGTCAGCACGTTCACGCGCGGTCTCGCCAAGGAGGTTGTGCGCGACGGCATTCGCGTCAACGCCGTATCGCCGGGCGTCATTACGACACCGTTCCACGAACGGTACTCGACGCCGGCGATGCTGGAATCGTTCAAGGCCACGATTCCGATGAACCGCCTGGGAGCGGCCGACGAGTGTTCCGGCGCGTTTCTGTTTCTTGCTTCGGATGCACTGTCCGGCTACGTGACCGGCCAGATTCTCGAGGTCAACGGCGGGCAGTTGATGCCTTGATTCGCGTTCCGTCCGGTCTTGCCGCCGTCGCCTTCGGATGCGTCTTCCTGGTAGCGAACGGCGATTTCGGGTTATAATTCAAAGCTTTCCACGAGCAAAAGACGAATGAACATCGAATTCACAGCGTTTCCGCGAACGACCGAAGGCCGCGGGGCGAGCCGGCGCATGCGCCGGGCCGGCAAGGCGCCGGGTATCGTTTACGGCGGCAAAGCGGAGCCAACACCCATTGAGCTCGACCATAACGCGCTATTTCACGCGCTGCGCAACGAGGCCTTCCATTCGTCGATCCTGTCGATGAGGCTCGACGGCAAGTCGGGGAAAGTGTTGTTGCGCGACGTGCAGATGCACCCGTTCAAGAACGAAATCCTGCACGTCGATTTCCAGCGCGTAGACGAGAACCGAAAAATCCACATGAAGGTGCCACTCCACTTCGTCAATGGCGAAGTGTCGCCGGCGGTCAAGTTGCACGAGGCCATCATCAGTCACGTGATGACCGAAGTCGACGTGTCGTGCCTGCCGAAAGATCTACCGGAATTCATCGACGTGGACTTGTCGGAGCTTGACACCGGCCATTCGATCCATGTCTCGGCGATTGCGTTGCCGGAAGGCGTCACCGTCGCCACTCGCGGCAAGCTCGATCCCGTCGTTGCAACCGCGGTCATTCCGCGTGCGCTGACGGAAACCGAAGAGGAAGCCGCGCCGGCGGACGAAGCCGCTGTCGCCGCCGCTGTCGCCGCCGCCGCCGCACCGGCAGCCGATGCCAAAGCCGGCGACAAGGAGGTGGAAAAGCCCTCCGACAAAGGCGTGGAGAAGAAAGGCGACAAAGGCGCGGAGAAGAAAGGCGACAAAAAAGACGACCGGAAAGGCGACAGGAAAAAGTAGCGGACGCCGCCAGAACGGATTTTTTGGCGTATCTCGTAATAGTTGCCGAAGGCCCGCCCGCTGGCGGGCCTTTTGCATTCGGTATCGTGAAACGGGAAGCGTTACTTTAAGAAACCACAGCAGAACGTTCGATGTCCACTTCCATTCGCCTCGTCGCGGGTCTTGGCAACCCGGGCCGGGAGTACGCGGGTACGCGCCACAACTGCGGCTTCTGGTTTGTTGATCGGCTGGCAGGGGTGCTGGGCGTTACTTTTTCCACCGAATCGAAATTTGGGGGAGAGATCGCCAAGGCAGGTGAAATCCGGATTCTGAAGCCGTCGACGTTCAGGAATCTCTCCGGACGGGCGGTGGCAATGTCCGCGCGCGTCGGCGGGATCGATCCCGACGCGATTCTCGTCGTGCACGATGAGCTCGACCTTAAACCCGGCGACGTGAAAATGAAACTTGGCGGCGGCGTCGCCGGGCATAACGGTTTGCGCGACATTCATGCGCAGTTGGATTCACCCGACTTCTGGCGTTTGCGCGTCGGTATCGGCCATCCGCGCGATTCCGAGCATCCGCAGCAGCAAGTGGTCGATTTCGTGTTGCACCCGCCGCGCGCGGAAGAGCGGGCGGCGATCGACGACGCGTTGGCACGCGCGCTTGTGGCGTGGCCGGCGATCGCTTCCGGCGACATGGAGCGCGCGATGCTGGAGTTGCACACGCGTCCGGCCAAGGATGTGCAATGAGCCTTAAGTGCGGCATCGTGGGGTTGCCGAACGTCGGTAAGTCGACGCTCTTCAACGCGCTTACCAAAGCGGGAATCGCGGCGGAGAATTATCCGTTCTGCACGATCGAACCCAACGTCGGCATCGTCGAGGTGCCGGATCCGCGGCTTGCCGCGATTTCCGCGATTGTGTCGCCGCAGCGAATCATTCCGGCGGCCGTCGAGTTCGTCGATATCGCAGGATTGGTCGCCGGCGCATCCAAGGGCGAAGGTCTGGGCAATCAGTTTCTCGCCACCATTCGGGAGACCGACGCGATTGCGCACGTCGTCCGCTGTTTTGCCGATGACAATGTCGTCCATGTCGCGGGCCGCATCGATCCCGTTTCGGATATCGGGACGATCGACACCGAATTGGCGCTCGCTGACCTCGCCGCCATCGACAAGCAGCTGGCGAAATACGAGAAAGTTGCGCGCTCCGGCGGCGACAAGGACGCGCAGCGCATCGTCGCGGTGCTGCAGAAAGTCTCCGCCGTCCTGGACGCGGGACGACCGGCGCGAAGCGCCGATCTATACCCGGAAGAGAAAGCGGTGCTCCGCCCCTTTTTTCTGCTGACGATGAAGCCGACCCTGTATGTGGCGAACGTCGCCGAAGGCGGCTTTACGGACAATCCGCTGCTTGCGGCGGTACAGTCGCACGCGGCCGCCGAAGGCGCGCCCGTTGTTGCGGTATGCGCGGCGATCGAGGCGGAAATCGCCGAGCTCGACGGTGAGGACAAGCTCGCGTTTCTCGCCGATCTGGGTTTGGCAGAACCCGGTTTGGATCGCGTGATCCACGCCGGGTACCAACTACTCGGTTTGCAGACTTACTTCACTGCGGGCCCGAAAGAAGTCCGTGCATGGACGGTCGAAGTGGGTGCAACGGCGCCGCAGGCCGCTGGCGTCATCCACACCGATTTCGAGCACGGGTTCATTCGCGCGGAGACGATTACGTTTGATGACTTTATTGCGTGCAAGGGTGAGCAAGGAGCGAAAGAGGCGGGCAGGATGCGGTTGGAAGGGCGCGATTATGTGGTCAAGGACGGTGACGTCATGCATTTCCGGTTCAATGTCTAACCGGCTTCTGGAACCATGGTTCCGTGACTTGCACGAAGTCGCGGGGTGCCACCCGTGCCGGCGCCAAATTGGCGCCGGGTGTATAGTTGTGGCGTCGAACCGTTCAGGAGCCAAACGATGCTGATTGCAAGCAAGGAAAGGGTAAGTGCCAGAATCCCCCGCGAGTCGAGGGAGTTACTTGAAAGGGCGGCCGCCTTATCGGGCGCGACGCTCAATCAGTTTGTCGTGCAGGCGGCCATAAAGGAGGCGCAGACACTGCTGGCACGCGAGCAAACCATCGTGCTGACCGAAGCGGACGCCGGTCGTTTCTTCGCCGCCCTCGACCGGCCACCCGCCCCTAACGCCGCGTTGCGCAAGGCCGCTAAGGTGTACCGCCATTCCCGCTTGAATGCTAAGGATTGAGCTGCTCGGCCCGCAGCACGACCGCGAGTCGTTCGACTGTGGCCAGCCGGATCTTGAAGATTACTTAAGGCGCACCGCGCGGCAGCACGCCGACAAAGGTGTGTCGCGAACGTACGCGCTTGTCGATGACGCCCAGGAGAATGTCATATTGGGTTACATGACACTTGGGCTGTGTGAAGTCATGCCGGAGAAGTTGCCCCCGAAGTTCGCAAAGAAATATGCTCACCGAGTCTACGGCGTGAAACTCGCGCGCCTTGCCGTCAGCCGAACGCGTCAGCGTGAAGGGCTCGGCCAACTCATGATGCTGTATGCCATGGACCGGGCGCTCGCGGTCTCCGAGACCGCTGGCATAGCCGAATTTTTCGTCGATGCCAAGGATCGACCCGCGCAGAAATATTACCTGCGCTACGGGTTCCTACCCGCGACGGACGACCCGCTCCGGTTGTTCCTTCCAATCGCAACGCTGAAGCGGGCATTGGAAATATGAACGCGCGGGCAATCGTCGCTATCACGGCACTCGCCGCGCTGGAAGCATGCGCGATGGCGCCGAGACTGGACATTCCGAAAGTAACGGTGGTGTCGGTCAGCGCTGACCGTATCACCGGCACTCAGGCATTTTTCACGGTCACCCTTGCAATCGCGAACCCGAATGACCGAGAAGTTTCGGTCGCAGCGGCTGAAGCGAATTTGACGATCGAGGGCACGCCCGTCGGGATGGCGACGCTTGCCGCCCCGATGACGTTACCCGCGAAGGGTGAGGTGACCGCAACATTGAACGCCCAAGCCAACTGGGATGCTGCGCTCAGGATCGCGGCCGAACTCGCCGCGCGTGCGCGCGCTCCAGGGTCTTCCGGGCAGATTCCCCCAGTGCGCTACGCCGTTTCCGGCGTCGCCGTGCTCGAAGGCGGCCTGCCGATTCCGTTCAACCGCAGTGGCGAATTTCGCATGGGCGGCGGCCGGACCGAGATCCGATGACGATGACGTCGCTCGAGTTCACCAAGATGCACGGGCTTGGCAACGATTTCGTCGTGCTTGACGGCGTACGCCAGTGTGTCGAGCTCTCGGCGGAGCAAATCCGCACGTTGGCCGACCGCCGTTTCGGCGTCGGGTGCGATCAGGTGTTGATCGTCGAACCCGCGCAAGGAGACGCCGACTTCCGCTATCGCATTTTCAATGCCGACGGGGGCGAGGTCGAGCAGTGCGGCAACGGCGTCCGCTGCTTCGTCGTGTTCGCGCGCGCTCGCGGACTCACCGACAAGGGGGAATTACGTGTCGAGACTGCAGGCGGGATGATCGTGCCGCGGCTGCAAGACGACGGCCGCGTGGCGGTTGACATGGGCAAGCCGCGATTCCGGACCGACGAGGTGCCTTTTATCGGCGGAGAAGGGGCGATCGTCGAGCCTTTGGACGTCGATGGGAGAACCGTGCAGATTTCCGCGTTGTCGATGGGAAACCCGCATGCGGTTCAAGTCGTGACCGATGTGGATACCGCACCCGTAGGTGTCGAAGGGCCGGCGATCGAACAACATCCTCGGTTCCCGCAAAGGGTGAATGCGGGATACATGCAGATCATCGATCGCGCTACCATCCGTCTGCGCGTCTGGGAGCGCGGCGCGGGCGAGACGCCGGCCTGCGGTACCGGAGCATGCGCGGCGGTCGTGGCGGGAATCCGGCGTGGTCTTCTCGACCCCGTGGTACGCGTGCAGACGCGTGGCGGCGAGTTGACGGTCGAATGGCCGGGGAATGACCGCGAGGTGACGATGACGGGACCGGCAGAGACGGTCTACGAAGGCAGGTGGTCTCCGCGGTAAGTTTCGAGTCAGCATGCCAGGTGAAAAATGAGGCCACCGAGAGCGCATAACGAGTCAGGAACAATAGAAGAAAAGCGAATGGACGCTACAGCCGTCGCAGATTACTTAAAAGAGAATCCGCAATTTTTCGAGGAATACGCTGATTCGATTGCGGAGATTTTCGTCCCGCATCCGCATGGCGGGCATGCGATTCCGATCGCCGAGCGCCAGATCATTACGCTCCGCGAGAAGAACCAGGAGCTTGCCGCGAAGTTCAAGGAACTCGTCGCGTACGGTACCGAGAACGATCAGATCGGCGAAAAGATGCATCGGTCCACACTCGCACTTTTTGCGGCACCCGACCTCGAGACGACGCTCGCCGTCCTCTACCATAGCCTGCGAGAAGATTTCAACGTACCGCAAGTCGCGGCGCGTCTATGGGGGAAGGTCCCGGAGCAATCGTACTTGCCCGAGCTTGCGGCGACCTCGCCCGAAGTCCGCGGATACGCCGACCTGCTGACCGCGCCTTATTGCGGGCCGGTCGCTGCTTTCGAGTCGCGTGAATGGTTCGACGATGGCGAGATTTTGCAGTCGTTCGCATTCCTGCCGCTGCGCACCGTGCACTGCTTCGGCTTGTTGGCGCTGGGAAGCCCCGACCCGCAGCGCTTTCATTCCGGCATGGGCACGCTTTATCAAACGCGCCTCGCGGAACTCGCGAGTGTTGCCACCGCGCGTTTCCTGCCTGCTCTTTAGAAGCGCATGAGCGGAATCGGCAGCGCACCAGTGTCCCGCGCTGACGCCGTCGCGATCCACCCGGGCAATGCCGCTTTGCTCGCGGCTTTTGCCGCGCACCTCGCGACGCGGCCACGGCACACGCGGGAGGCTTACTTAAGCGACGTTACAAGGCTCTCTACGATGGCGGGCGACGCTCAACTGCCGCTTCTAACGCGCGCGCAGATCGCTCGCCACCTTGCGACCTTGCATGGCCGTGGGCTCTCCGGCCGCAGCATCGCGCGCATGCTCTCCGCGTGGCGCGCGTTCTATCGTTTCTTGCTTGAGCGCGATCGATCACAGACCGCCGATCCTTGCGCCGGCCTCAAGGCGCCGAAGTCGCCCAGAAGGCTGCCATCGGTGCTGACGCCCGATGAAGCGGTGCAACTCGTCGCAATCGACGGCACCGGCCCTTTGGACGTGCGCGATCGCGCGCTGTTCGAGCTTGCGTATTCGTCGGGATTACGGCTTGCGGAATTGGCTGGCCTGGACGTCGACCGGATCGATCTCGAAACCGGCGAGGTACGCGTATGGGGCAAGGGCGCGAAGGAGCGCATCGTCCCGGTTGGCGCGGCTGCGCGAGTCGGCATCGCCGCGTGGCTGGTGCAACGCGCTCTGCTGCCCACAGTCGAGCCGCAGGCTCTTTTCGTCGGGATGAAGGGACGGCGGTTATCGCCGCGGTCGATTGAGCGACGTCTTGCCGAGTGGTCGGTCAAGCGCGGCTTGGGGCGGCACGTGCATCCCCACATGCTGCGGCATTCGTTCGCGTCGCACGTATTACAATCGTCGGGCGATCTGCGTGCCGTCCAGGAGATGTTAGGTCACGCGTCGATTGCGAGTACACAGGTGTACACGCACCTCGATTTTCAGGCGCTCGCCAAGGTGTACGACGCCGCGCATCCCCGGGCGAAGCGGCAGCGGGACAAGTCCGGATAAATTTCTGCGCGAAGCCATTCGCAGCATTTAACCAACCGCTTTGGAAAAACAGGAAGGAACTTCGGTTTAACCCACGGACGGGAAGCCCCGTCCGTGTCTAACCTGCCGGCGTTGCCGCTTCAGGTACTTGTTCACGTGCGATATGCGGACTCCCCGTGCGAGGTCACATCGAGCCCCTCGCGTTCCTCCTCCTCCGGGACGCGCAAGCCGACAGTGAGATCAACAAGCTTGTACGCGAGGAACGCGACGACCCCCGACCAGAGGATAGTCACGCCTACGGCCTTGGCCTGGATCAGCAATTGTTCGCCGTAGCTTGTGTAACCCGTTTTGCCGGTAACCCAGTCGGTGACGAAACCGGGGCCGCCAAGGTCGGGTGCGACGAAGATGCCGGTGAGTAGCGCGCCCGTAATCCCGCCGATCGCGTGCACGCCAAAAACATCGAGCGTGTCGTCGACATTCAGCATGTGCTTCAAACCCGTTACACCCCAGAGGCACAGCAGCCCGGCAGAGGCGCCGATGACGAAGGCGCCTGGAATTCCGACATTGCCGGCAGCCGGTGTGATGGCGACGAGTCCCGCGACCGCGCCGGACGCAGCACCGAGCATCGACGGCTTGCCTTTGAACAGCCACTCGCCGAAGGTCCACGACAGCACGGCACACGCGGTTGCCAGAAACGTGTTCATGAACGCAAGCGCTGCGACATTGTTCGCTTCGAGCGCGGAGCCCGCGTTGAACCCGAACCAACCGAACCATAGAAGCGATGCGCCCATCATCGTCATCGGCATGTTGTGCGGCGCCATCGACTCGCGGCCGAGTCCAATGCGCTTACCCATCACATACGCTCCGACGATGCCCGCGATGCCGGCGTTGATGTGCACGACCGTGCCGCCGGCAAAATCAAGTGCTCCCCATTGCCAGATCAAGCCGGCTTTGGCGTT
>JBPCLS010000388.1:0-3763 GCA_051003055.1 Casimicrobiaceae bacterium | reverse complement strand
TTGTCGGGGCCCGATGATGCGCGATTTTGCGCCGCAGTGATCGACGCCGATCTCGTCATCGGTGCGGTACTCGAACCGGGGACGCTGTCGCCGAAGCTGCTGCCGCGCTCGCTCGTCAGGTCGATGCGGCGCGGTTCGGCGCTGGTCGACGTCGGGATCGACCAAGGGGTGATCGCCGAAACCTCGCGCATGACCAAACTGTCCGGTCCGACGTATGTCGACGAAGGCGTCGTCCATTACGCGGTACCCAACATGCCCGCGCTGGTGGCGCGGACGGCAACGCTCGCGCTCACCCAGGCAACGCTGCCCCAAGTCAGGGCGTTGGCCGGACGCGGGATCGCCGCGGCGCTGGCGGCGGACCCGGGCCTCCGCGCCGGGGGAATGGTGTGGCAAGGAGCCGTCATTCACGCGGGACTTGCGGCCGATGTTAATGTGCCGCTCGCAACTGCGCCCTGGGCTTGATAATCGCCGGCGGCACGATCGTTCCGTTTTTTTAGCGAGGACGAGACCCGTCCCATACCAGCATTTTATGCGCATCTTTGGCTTCGCCGGATGGTCCGGCAGCGGCAAGACAACGCTGATCGAGCAGCTTATCCCGCGTCTGACTGCTCGGGGTCTTATCGTATCGCTGGTCAAGCACGCGCATCATTCGTTCGAAATCGATCGGCCGGGCAAGGATTCCCATCGGCATCGCGCCGCCGGCTGTTCCGAAGTGCTCATTACCTCTCATGTGCGGTGGGCACTAATCCACGAACTGCGCGCGGAGCCTGAGCTCACGCTCAAAGCCGCGCTCGCGCGGCTTTCCCCGTGTGATTTGGCGCTGGTCGAAGGCTTCAAAGCCGCCCCAATACCCAAGATCGAGGTCTGGCGTGAGTCCGTGGGCAAGCCGCTGCTCCATCCGGAAGACCCTCATATTGTTGCCGTAGCGACGGATTTGCCGTCGCAAGTGCGGGGTGCCGCGCTGCCCGTTTTCGGGCTCGATCACCTCGATGAAATCGCCACATTTTTGCTCGAAAATTCGACCGTATGTCAGTTGGCTGATTGACTTCGTGGATGCGCGCGAGTAGGTTGAACTTCTGCGGTATCCGTGTTGCCAAATGACGACAGCCCTCGTTAGCACGGTAATAGAGTCCATGAAAAATCACATACTTACAGCGCTAATTGCATGTACTGCTGCAAGTGTTGCATTGGCCTCGCCGTACGCGCATGCGCAAGCTTCTTCGCCGGCGGCTTCCGGCTTTTACGGCGGGGTGTCGCTGCGCGATGGCGCCACTGCAGGGGCGGGCATTAGATACGGGCATCTGACCTCGACCTGGAACAAATTCGCGCCGGTAGTTGCGGAGGACGATGCACCGAATTCGCTCGCCTTCGGCGGGTATCGCTGGGCCAACGACCTCCGCCTTGAAGCCTCGGTGGCCACTGCCGACCGGTACGCATTGTCGGCGACCGGTCCCACCGCGCGGCGCGGCGTCGGGTTGACCTTTGCGCCGGAAAACTGGAATCCCCGATCGTGGAACATCGATGTCTACACAGGTTGGGGTTTCATGAAGAGTCTGACTTTGTACGGCCGCATGGGCTATCGCCAAAGCGAGCCGTCCCTGGGTTATGCGGCTTTTACGTCCGGCGACGCTCGTCGGCACAATCGCGACGGCGTCAACTATGGCGTCGGTTTGCGTTATGACATGACGCCGGCGTTCGGATTGCGCCTCGAATATGCGCGCTTCGAGCGTCAGCCCGGCGATGCGGTGACCGGCGTTCTGCCGGAGTCCGATCAAGTTCAGTTCGGCTTGCAATTGCGGTTCTGACCGCTAACGCCGCTTCGGGAATCCCATCTCGAAAAGCTGCCCGTCGCGGCCGCGCGCGACCTATTTAGAGGTTCCCTGAAAGCGCACCGGGCTACAATACCGGTGTCCGCCGTGCCAAGCGCCGCGGCAGTTTCCTACCGCGTCTTTAGTTTCCTACCGGGCTTACCGCCGCTTCCCATGCTCGTTTCGCATTCGGTCCTTGCCGCTTCGACGACCATCAGCACCGTGTATCTCGCTCGCTTGCGCGAGGTGTTTGCATCGAGCGGTGAAGCGTTGACGCTCGCAGGCGACGTCGCCACGGTCGCCGACGTGCTCGACACGCTGCGTTCTCGCGGTGGCGCTTGGGCGATCGAATTGGCACCTGGCCGCGCCGTGCGCGTTGCCGTGAACCATGCGCTAGTGACCTCCGCAACGCGCGTCCGCGATGGGGACGAGGTTGCGCTGTTCCCCCCCGTCACGGGCGGCTAGAAACGCATTGATGCCTGTTCGCGTACAAACGAGTGACTTCGACGCGGGGCGCGAGATCGCTGCATTGCGCGCCGGCGACGCGCGCGTGGGCGCCGTCGCGTCGTTCATCGGCACCGTGCGTGAGGTCAACGACGCAGCCCTAGTCTCGGCGCTGACGCTCGAACACTATCCGGGCATGACGGAAAAAGCGCTCGATGATATCGTTGCCGATGCGCGGGCGCGGTTCGAGATCCTCGATGCGCTCGTCATTCATCGCGTCGGCGAACTCAAGCCGACCGACCAAATCGTCCTCGTCGTCGTGACGAGTGCGCATCGCGGCGAAGCGTTCGAGGCGTGCCGCTTTCTGATCGATTATTTGAAGACCAAGGCTCCCTTCTGGAAAAGAGAGAGCACGGCTGCAGGCGACCGCTGGGTGGAAGCACGCGCCAGCGACGACAACGCGGCTGCACGCTGGGATACAACGCGCTGACGGCTTGATCGCCGCCGGCCGAGAAGGTCTGGCGGGATCGCTGCCCCAAGGTGGAATCGGCAAGCGAACATGGCTACCGCCGCGCTCATTGCGCTTGATTGGGGAACCACGGCGGCGCGTGCGTATCGCGTCGACCCGCACGGCAACGTGATCGATGCGCACAGCGCGCCGTTGGGGCTCTCGCAACTGGGGGATACAACCTTTCCCGCCGCGTTCGCGCGATTGCTTGGCGAGTGGGCGGACGACCCGGTGCCGCGGCTCGCCTGCGGCATGGTGGGGAGCCGCGAAGGCTGGCGCGAGGTGCCATATCTGCGGTGTCCTGTCTCGTTGGAAATGCTCGCCACCAGACTTGCGGAAATCCCGGCCGCGCGGCTCAAGATCGTTCCCGGTGTCGCGACGCGCGATGCGGCGGGGCTGCCTGACGTCATGCGCGGCGAGGAAACCCAGATCGCCGGGGCGATCGATGCGGAGGAGGAGCGCACTTTGGCCGTCACTCCCGGCACGCAAAGCAAGTGGATTCGCGTGGAACGCGGCCGTATCGTTGACTTCTTGAGCTTCATGACGGGCGAGCTGTATGCCGTAATGATTGCGCACAGCGTTCTCGGCCGATTTGCGCGCAATTCCCCGCCCACGAGCGATTTGCCCGGACCGGCATTCCTGCGTGGTGTCGATCGCGGTTTGGGTACCGGTTTTCTGGTGCACGACATGTTTGGTGCGCGAACGCTGGTGCTGCATGGCGAGCTCACCGGCGAGCAGGCTCCCGATTGGCTGTCCGGCTTACTTATTGGCCGCGAGGTGCGCAACGCGCGGACGTGGGCGCATCGGCACGGCGATGATGCCGCGAAGATTCGCTTGATCGGTACGGACGCATTGGTTGCGCGCTACGCTGCGGCGTGCGCACGCGCCGAAATTGGCGTCGAACGCGCACGTCCGGACGCCGCCGCGCGAGGCTTGTGGCAAATTGCACTCGAAGCCGGCCTCATTGGCCGCGCGCTTTAAGCCCATTGAAAGACGCTGCGCT
>JBPCLS010000387.1:0-7148 GCA_051003055.1 Casimicrobiaceae bacterium | reverse complement strand
TTTGGCTGGACACGTAGAGCATCTCCGGCACCGCGATCGCATACGCGAGCGTGGTCGTCTTGACCAGGTTCACCAGGTTGTTGTTGAGCGCCGGCAGGCTGATGCGAAACGCCAGCGGCAGGACGATAAAAAGGTACGCGCGCAGACGGCTGAACCCGAGCGATTCAGCCGCCTCGATGGTCGTCTTCGGCACCGCTTCGGCCCCGGAGCGGAAGATTTCGACGTTGAAGGCACCCGCGAAAAAGGACAACGAGATGATCGCCCAGGTCACGTTGCTGACCAACGGGACAGCGCTGCCGGCGCCGTCGGCGCTGCGCAGCAGGCTGCCGATGCCGAAGTAGAAGAAGTAGAGCTGGACCAGCGGTGGCGTGTTGCGGAAAAACTGGATGTACCAGTGAACGACGTTGCGGGTGATGCGCAATCGCGAACCTTGGAGCCAGGCGCCGAGGATGCCGATTGCCACACTCAGTACGATGCAGATCGCCGAGATCTGGACGGTCGTCAAGAAGCCGCTGGCAAAGCGGCCGCGATCGAACTTGTCGTAAAAGATCGTGAGGTTGATGCCGGTCGCATCGTGCAACCAGCGAAACCAATCCCAGAAGAAATCCATCGGCCGGGTGGGAGGATTGGCTAGGACGCTCGACGCGCGCGGAGGGTGGTCGACACTGCCGCCGCCCTCCGCGTCGTCGCTGCCGTGTGTCCCGTTACTTGTACTTGTCGCTCATTTCCTTGGCGAACTTGGTGGGCTTGAGGCCCCATTTGGTCTCGAGCTGCGCAATGAAGCCGGTCTTGTGCCAGTCGGTGATCGTCTTTGCCATGAAGTCGGCGAAGCCCTTTTCGCCCTGCTTGACCGCGAGGCCCCAAGGCTGGAAGAGAATCGAGTCCAGCGGCATTTCGTAGGTGCTCCACTCGGGTTTCAAAAGCTCGCCCACGATGGCGGTGTCGTCGTACGCGAACGCGATGCAGTTTCCGTTCTTGAGTGCCGCGTAGGCTTCGGCTGTTCCGGGGAAGGCGACGCCCTCGACACCGTATTTTTCCTGAAGCTCTTTGTTGTAAAACGCGCCCTGAATGAGACAAACTTTCTTGCCGCGAAGTTGATCCCAACCGGTCAAGCGCGGCGATTTCGGCGCCATGACGTTGGTGCCCGAGCCGTAGTAATCAGGGTCGATGATGTCCACGATCTTGCGTCGCTCCGGCGTATCGCTCATGGTTGCAATCATCAGGTCGGTCTTGCCCTGCTGCAGAAACTGGATGCGATTGGAGGCGACGACCGGCGTGAGCTCAAGCTTCACGCCGAGCCGTTTCGCCACGTCGGCCGCGAGGTCGGCCTCGAAGCCGACAATCTTGCCCGACGGGTCGAGATAACCGAACGGCCGGTAGTCGGCCTTGGTGCCGACCGTCAGCACCCCTTTTTTCTTGATGTCATCGAGCACGTCGGCGGATGCCACCGATGCGCCCAGTACGCCCAGCACCACGCTGGATGCCACAATCGAAATAAATTTGTTCAGCATGTGTTCGTCCTCGTTTTAGTAAATGGAGAGATTCCGGGAGTCCGCCAGAGCGCTTCGCACCCCTTGGTCCTCCCACGCGTACGACAAAGAGTTTACCGCTCTTAAGGGTAGCCGTGCCTGGCAGGTGAGCTAAGCCGCCCGCTGCGCTGGCGTCCCAGTGACCACGGGCGCCTTAGCCAGTTCGCCTTTGCCCTCCGTCAACGCCTGGTCGAAAATCGTCATGGCGAGATCGATATCGGCCGTGGTGACGGTCAGCGGCGGTGCGATGCGCCACACGGACCCGCGTTCGGGACGGCGGCGAATATTCATGCTGAGACCGAGATCGAGGCAGCGTCGGGTCGTGAGCGCGCCGAGCTCATGATGCGGCTCGCGCGTCTCGCGGTCCTTGACCAGCTCGATACCTCGCAGCAGCCCCATCCCGCGGATGTCGCCAATCTCCTCGTGGCGCCCCTGCAGGTCGCGCAGACCCGCGGCGAGATAAGCGCCCATGTCCTGGCTGCGCTGTAGCAGCCGTTCCTGCTCGATCGTTTCCAGCACCGCCAATCCGACCGTGGACGGCAGGGGATCGGACACGTGCGAGGTGTAGAACGAGAAGCCTCGTTCGTGACACACTTCTTCGATAGCGTCGCTGGTGACGACGGCGGCGAGCGGCATGCCGCCGCCCAGCGTTTTGGATACCGTCATGATGTCCGGTGTTACCTTGAAGTGTGTGGATGCGAACCAATGGCCGAGGCGGCCGAACGCCGTTTGCGCCTCATCGAAGATCAGCAGCATGTCCCGCTTCCTGGCTTCGGACTGCAGCGCGGCAAAGTAACCTTCGGGCGGAACGATAACGCCGCCAGCGCTGATCACCGGTTCGGCGATGATCGCCGCCGGCGCTCCGGTTGACTGCATGTCGTACATCTCGAAGCCGATCGTCATGCAGGTCCAGTCGCAACGGTCCCGGCAATGCTTCACCGGGCAGCGATAGGCATTGGGTTCCGGTATGACGAACGTACCCGGCATCCCCGGTCCATAGCCCTTCCGGTCGCTGGCGAAGGACACCGATCCCGCATTGCCGGTGACGCCGTGCCACGACCCGCCGAGCCCGATCACCTCGAAGCCGCCGGTATAAAGCTTCGCCATCTTGAGCGCGGCTTCGTTGCTCTCGCTGCCGGTGTTCAGCAGCAATGATTTTTTAAGCGGCCTGGGCACGATCTTCGCTAGCGCAGCAGCGAGCTCGACGACGCTGCGCGGGATCATCCCTGAAAAGAGATGCAGCGCCGAGTCGCAACTCTTCTTGATGGCCGCCACTATGTTGGGATGACTGTGGCCAACGGTCGCGCACATTTGACCGGACGTAAAATCCAGGATTTTCTTGCCGGTGGAATCCCAGACATAGCACCCTTGCGCCCTGTCCACGATTTCCGGATAGACGTCGCCCCCGTAGCGCATCAGGTTCTGTTGGAAGCTCGAGGAATTCTCGTTCTGAGCGCTCATCTCATTGCCTCTTCGCTGTGCGGCGACCGTCGCTGGCATTGCGTCGATGCGCGGATCGTTCATCGGTTACTGTGGCTGGACCCAGCGTGACAACGCCCGGAGCGGGCTCACATGCCGCTCCAAACATGATCGCATGCCTGCGCTCCCATCGTTTTATATTGCCAAATGGTGTCCGGAGCGCTAATGACGATCGACACGTTCTTGCGTGAGCATGGCATCAGCCCGGCCTGGCACGAACACGCGCCGGTGTTCACCGTCGAGGAGTCGGAGCGTCTGGTGCCGCGTCTGCCTGGCGCCAAGACCAAGAATCTCTTCCTGCGCGATAAGAAAGGGCTTCGCCATTTCCTGGTGACCGCGCGGCACGACGTTGCAATCGACCTCGCCGTGCTGGGCGCGGTGATCGACGCCGGCCGCCTCGGGTTCGCGTCCTCGGCGCGGTTGGTTCAATACTTAGGAATCGCACCAGGCGCGGTGAGTCTGCTGGCCCTTTGCAACGATACGGCGCGGCAGGTCGAATTCGTGATCGATGAAGTGCTCTGGCAGGCGCCAGCGCTGCAGGCGCATCCGCTCGTGAACACCGCAACGATGGTCCTCACCCACGCCGACCTGGAACGGTTCCTCGCTGCGACCGGGCACGTGCCGCGCGTAGTTGGGCTCGGAATCTGATCTGACTACGTGACGTCATCGGCCGCCGCACGGAATCATGGACGCATCCCTGCTTTATGAGCACTTGCGGCGCGACCGGAAGCTATCGAATGTTAAACACCGGAAGCCGCTAAGCATGGTTACGGCAAAACTGGTTGTGCTGATTACTGGATCGGAAGGAACACTCGGATCGGCCATCAGCGCGCCGCTCGCGGACGCATTCACTCCATGTCACCGGCAGCAAGATGGTCGCCGGGATGCAGAGTAACGATGGTAAAATATCATTCCCAAACATCGTTTCGAAACATGAGTGCGATTTCATTCTCACGGTTCCGCAAGAGTCTGATCGAGATTCTCGACCAGGTTGAAACTGGCGACCCCTTGACTGTGACACGCGCCGACGGCCGCGATTTCGTTATCGTCGCAGCAGACGAATGGTCCTCGCTTCAAACAACGTTGCACGAGCTCTCTTCAACCGCCAACGTCAAACGTCTGCACGAGGCGCATGCCGAAATCGAAGCCGACATCGCGAGGCGAAAGCGCAAAGCCGCTTGAGCTCGTCTGGACCGTTAACGCGAAAGAAGACCTCGCTCACTGGTAGCGTCATGACCCGCGCATCGCGAAAAAAATTGACGAGCTCGTCGCCGATGCGCTCGAACATCCGTTCACTGGCTTAGGCAAGCCCGAACCTCTCAAGCATGAGCTCGCCGGCTATTGGTCGCGACGCATCGGCGGCGAGCATCGTCTCACCTATCGCGTGGAAGCGGGCGTGCTCTACATCGGGAAGTGCCGGTCCACGACACGGCGAAGAAGAAAAAATAGCCCGCCACTTGTCCCTCCGACGACGCGCTCTACGTTCTATCACACCAAGTGCAACCTCAAGAACGCCATCGACGGATCGGTCTGGGCGTGGCATCAGGACTTCGGCACGTGGAAGCGCGACGGCGTTCAGCGGCCGCGCCTTACGACGGCGCTCATCATGCTGGACGAGCCCACCGAGTTGAACGGCTGCCTGTATTTCATCCCTGGTAGCCACAAGGAGGGCAACCTCGAGCCCGTGTTCGAGCTCGACCCGGTCTTTATCGACGTCGCATTCGATTCGGTGCTGGCGACATCGCGGCCGACCTCGTCGGAGGTCCGGTGAAGTTCTACCACTCGAAGATCAACTTCAAGCTGCCCCGCGGCGGCGCCGAGATCGGCTGGCACCAGGACTGGCCGGTGTTTCCGCATACCAACAGCAACCTCGTTGCGCTCTCCTTGCCCCTCGTCCTCCGCCAACGGTTGCTTGCGCACGATCCCCGGCACCCACCTGCAGGGGCCGCGCAGCCACTGGGCGAACGGTCAATACATGCTGAACTGCAACACAAGCATGACGGCTGACGATTTCGCGAAGGCCGAGGACAACGAGCTCGATCCCGGCGATGTCGTCGCGCACCACGGGCTCGTTGTGCACGGCTCCAACCCGAATCTTTCGGACGACATTCGCACGACCTACATCATGCAGTACGCCGCCGCGGATGCATTCGCGTACACCGCGCTGGTGATCGACAGCCGCCATCGCAACCGGATGGTGCGCTGCGAGCCCGCGCGCCATGCTCGCGTCGAGGCCGGTGTGATCGAGCTGCCGCCTGATTTCAGCGCCGGGTATTCGGGGATCTACGCGTGCAGGAGCCCGCGGTGCGCTAGGCGTCCCGTCAGGGCGCGGCTACTTCTTGGCGGCGTCCTGGATCTTCTCGCCGGCCTTTTCTATCTGCTGGCCGGTTTTTTCGACCGCCTTGTCAACCTGCTTGCCAGCGCGTTCCGCCGGTCCCTCCTGCTTCTGACATCCACTCACTGCCACGATCAAGGCGATCGACGCCATTGCGGCGGCGATGCGATTGGCTTTCTGCGACATTGCGGTCCCCTCCGTGCGATAACGTTGAGCCTGCGCCGTCGCCGGCTTGCCGGGCGGGCGCGCGTGCCAAGAAAAGGCATCGGCATTGTGCCCGAGGCCGACACTTTCTTCCAGGAGGAGCTGATCATGAGAACCAAATCCGTCCTCATGGCCGAGGATGGGCAACGCATCGGCACCGCAGCCGTCGGCGAAGTCGCATACAACGGCTTGGCGGCAGCGCCCCGCGGGGCACAGGCGCGCTTCGATCGCGCGCAGCAGGATGTGCGGCAAGACATTGCAGATCGTCGAGCTCGCTCGTGAGCACGGGCGGGTCACGATGCGCGACGCGATCAAGCTCGCAGGGGGAGCCGCTATACTTTCAAGCAGCATTTCAGGTCGCTGGTTGCGCAAGGCCACGTTCGTCAGCAGGGAAAAAGGCGTGGCGCCTGGCATGAACTGCGTTGAGGCGGCGTGAATTTAGTAACCGAGACTTGATCTGGCAGCCACTGTCAGATCGTAGGTACCTTGACCGGCCGAAATCGGCCACGAGCGGTCACTCAGTCGTTCACCTTGGTGAGGCGTAGTATTGTCGGACTGTCATTTGTCAACGAGATGATTCAGTGATGGATCGGCGAACGTTCATCGGCCGTGTTGCGGGGGGCCTCCTCGCCGCGCCGCTCGCTGCGCGCGCGCAACAAGTGGGGAAGGTCTATCGCATCGGGATTCTGGAGACGATACCCGCGGCACAGAACGCCGCCAATCTCGACGCCCTGCGCAAGGGGCTGCGGGATCTCGGCTACGTCGAAGGACGAAACCTGGTCATCGAATATCGGTCTGCGGATGGTCGCGCCGAGCGGTTCCCGGACCTCGCGTCCGAACTGGTTCGTCTCAAGGTCGACCTGATCGTGACCAGGGGGACGCCAGCCGCCAGGGCGGCCAAAATCGCGACCGGAACAATTCCAGTGGTTATGGCGACGATGGGCGACCCGCGTGCCATCGTGGCGAGCTTCGCGCACCCGGGTGGCAATATTACGGGGGTGACTACCTTCAGCACCGAGTTGACAGGGAAACGGATTGAACTCCTCAAAGAGCTTGTTCCGCGTCTCTCGCGAGTTGCGTTGCTTCACAATATGGGCAATCCGGCTTCCCCACCCGAATGGGAAGAGACAAAGACGGCGGCGCGCTCGCTGGGTCTCCAGGCTGAGCTTCTTGACGTGCGGAGCCAGGACGACTTAGGCCGTGCATTCGAACTGGCAGTCCGACAGCATGTCGACGCGCTTCTCATCGGCGCCGACGGTCTCACCCAAATGCATCAACAAACGATCGTTGACTTGGTGGCCCGCAATAGGCTGCCTGCCGCCTATCCGGCCCGCGAGTTCGTCGAGGCCGGGGGATTGATGGCCTACGCGGTGAGGTATCCCGACCTTTATTTCCGGTTGGCAAGCTTCGTCGACAAGATCTTCAAGGGCGCGAAGCCCGCCGAACTTCCCGTGGAACAGCCGACCAAGTTCGAGCTCGTGATCAACCTGAAGACCGCCAAGGCACTCGGCCTCACGATCCCGCAATCGGTGTTGCTGCGGGCGGACGAGGTGATTCAGTGATGTACCGTTGCGCGTTCCTCGCAGGTTCCGCTGTACTCG
>JBPCLS010000386.1:0-4550 GCA_051003055.1 Casimicrobiaceae bacterium | reverse complement strand
ATGCTGAACGGACCGTAGACCACGTCGAAGCGAACTTGCCGTCCCACACCGGGTGCTCCTGCGGGGCCGTTCACTTGGACGGCGACCGTGCCCGTCGCGCCTGTGCATAGGTTGCCGGCGCCGCATTCGGCCGAGCTTGCAATGACCGTCAGTGCGCTGGGGAAGAGCGCTGCCGGACGAACCAGGATGGACGCCGGCGTCGTCTGAGCGCCGGAATCCTGCACGGTCACGGTGGTCGCCGTGTCGGCCGAGACCGCATTGGCCAGCAGCAACACCGTGTTGCCTGCGACATTCTGCGTCACCGGCAACACCGTCGAGTTACTCGAAAAGACGCGGAAGGGCGGTGTTCCGCCGCTAATTGTCAGTGTGGTGGGTGTTCCGGGATAGACGGTGGCGGAAGTCGGCAGCACGACCAGCGGACCGGGCGGCGGCGGGGTGGGCGCAAACGCGTTATTCGGTGCACCACTACCTCCTCCGCAAGCGGTAAGGGTCAGGAGCCCGGCGAGCCCTAGCAAGGAGAACACCGGGCGCAGCCATGCGGTCAGAGGGCGTCGTGGCATGATCGATTCCTAATGATGATGTCCTAAGATTGCGGATTGGCCGATACAGTTTTGAACGATGCAACAAGCATCTAGCCGACTTTGTTGAGATTAAAACCTAACTTTCTAGGCGGTGCAAGGTTTTCGGCGGAAAAAGGCGTCGTTTGCATGGCGATGTTGCGCCGGTGCCCCAACGCGCGTTGGTTATTGCCGCAATGCAGCATGGCAGGTACTATTTAACGTTTTCGTCGAGCACCCGCTGGTACCACTTAGCGAGCGGTAGAGTAGTGCCTGCGACTTGGTCTCGGCGGCAAAGGGTCAAGGGAGGTCCCAAGTGGAACAAGATTTCGACGCTCAATCTGCGTACCCGCCGGCGCGCCAGGGCCTCTACGACCCCGCGCATGAACACGATGCGTGCGGTCTCGGTTTCATCGCCCACATCAAGGGATGCAAAAGTCACGCCATCGTTGTTCAGGGTCTATCGATCCTGACGAACCTGACTCACCGCGGTGCGACAGGTGCCGACCCATTGCAGGGCGACGGCGCCGGCATTCTGCTGCAATTGCCCGATGCGTTTTTTCGCCGCGCTTGCGGCAAGCTCTCCATCACGTTGCCGGCGATCGGTCAGTACGGCGTCGGGATGGTGTTCCTGCCGAAAGAGCCCGCATCGCGGATGGCGTGCGAACAGCAGATCGAGCGCGCGATTGCGGCCGAGGGCCAGGTGCTGCTCGGCTGGCGCGAGGTGCCGACGAACAACGCGGGGCTCTCCGAGCGGACGAAGGAGGTGGAGCCGATCATCCGGCAGGTGTTCGTCGCGCGCGGGTCGCGCAACATGGATCAGGACGCCTTGGAACGCAAGCTCTATGTGATTCGCAAGCGCGCCGGTCACGCGATTCAGTCACTCCACTTGCGGCACGGCAAAGAGTTTTACGTGTCGTCGTTCTCCACGCGCACGATCGTCTATAAGGGGATGCTGCTCGCGCATCAGGTCGGAGAGTTCTACCTCGATCTGCACGACGAAACGATGGTCTCGGCGCTCGCGCTGGTCCACCAGCGTTTCTCGACGAATACCTTCCCAACATGGGATCTGGCGCATCCGTTCCGGTTCATCTGTCACAACGGCGAGATCAATACCCTGCGCGGCAACTTCAACTGGATACGCGCTCGCGAAGGTGCGATTGCCTCCAAAGTGCTCGGTGACGATCTACAGAAGCTCTGGCCGCTCATCTACGACGGTCAATCCGATTCGGCGTCATTCGACAATGCGCTCGAGCTATTGGTCATGGGCGGCTACCCGCTGGCGCACGCGATGATGCTGATGATCCCGGAAGCGTGGGCGGGCAATCCGCTGATGGACGCGGACCGGCGCGCGTTCTACGAATATCACGCGGCGCTGATGGAACCGTGGGATGGGCCCGCCGCAATGGCGTTCACCAACGGCCGGCAGATCGGCGCAACGCTCGATCGCAATGGTCTGCGGCCGGCGCGCTTTGTCGTGACGGACGACGATTACATCGTGATGTCGTCCGAAGTCGGTGTGCTCGACATTCCCGAAAGCAGGATCATCAAGAAGTGGCGGCTGCAGCCGGGCAAGATGCTACTCGTCGATCTCGAACAAGGGCGCATCGTCGACGATGACGAGCTCAAGCGCACGCTCGCCAAGGCAAAACCCTACCGGGAGTGGTTAGGGCGGTGCCGACTTCGGCTCGAAGAAATGCCGGAGCCCGCGCCGCCGGTCCCCGCCGAGGTTTCTGTACTCGATCGGCAGCAGGCGTTCGGTTATACGCAGGAAGACGAGAAGCTCCTGCTCTTGCCCATGGCGCAAGACGCGGAAGAGGCGCTGGGGTCGACGGGCAACGACGCCGCGCTCCCGGTCTTGTCGGATCGGCCGAAAGTCTTTTACACGTATTTCAAGCAGTTGTTCGCGCAAGTCACGAATCCGCCGATCGATCCGATCCGCGAGGAGCTCGTGATGTCGCTCGTCTCGTTCATCGGGCCACGGCCCAACCTGCTCGGCATCGACGTCACGCAACCACCGATGCGGCTTGAAGCGCAGCAGCCGATATTGACGCCGGAGAATATGGAAAAGATCCGGCACGTCGAGCTCTTTTCCGGCGGCGCGTTCAAGTCAATCGAGCTCGATATCTGCTATCCCGTCGCGTGGGGGGCGAACGGCATGGAAGCCGCGCTTGCGAGCCTGGCGGCGCACGCCGAGGACGCGATCCGGCAAGGCTACAACATCATCATCCTCTCCGATCGCAGCGTTTCGCCGACCGCGCTTCCCATACCGGCGTTGCTGGCGACCGCCGCCGTACATGAGCATTTGGTGAAGATGGGCGTGCGCACGTCGACGGGGTTGGTCGTGGAGACCGGTTCCGCGCGCGAAGTCCATCATTTCGCGCTGCTCGCGGGCTACGGTGCCGAAGCGATCCACCCCTATCTCGCGCTGGAATCGCTCTCGCAACTCGCGCGGTCATTTTCCGAGATCGACGCGAAGGAATCGCATAAGCGCTTCATCAAAGCCATCTGCAAAGGGCTCTACAAGGTGATGTCGAAGATGGGCATCTCCACCTATCAGTCGTACTGCGGCGCGCAGATTTTCGAGGCGGTGGGCCTGCACAAAGCGTTGGTCGATAAGTATTTCACCGGTACCACGAGCAATATCGAGGGAATCGGGCTTTTCGAAGTGGCGGAGGAAGCCGCTTGGCTGCATGCGCTGGCGTTCGGCAACGACCCGTTGCTGCGGCAGATGCTCGACGCCGGCGGAGAATACCACTTCCGCGTGCGCGGCGAGGCGCACATGTGGACGCCGGACACAATCGCCAAGCTGCAACACGCGGCGCGCGCCAACAGCGGCTCGACCTACAGGGAATACGCGCAACTGGTCAACGAGCAGAGCCGGCAATTGAAAACGCTGCGCGGATTGTTCGAGTTCAACCTGGCGCAGCGCATACCCGTGCCGATCGCGGAAGTCGAACCGGCGGCTGCGATCGTCAAACGCTTCTCGACCGGGGCGATGAGTCTGGGCTCGATTTCCACCGAGGCGCATACGACGCTCGCCATTGCGATGAACCGCATCGGCGGCAAGTCCAATACCGGCGAAGGCGGAGAGGACGCGGCGCGCTATCGCACTGAATTGCGCACTGGCACGAGCGGCGTCGTCGACGGCGATACGTTGGCATCGGTGCTGGGGCAGTCCAGCGTCGAACGCGATCTGCCGTTGCAGGCCGGAGACAGCTTGCGTTCAAGGATCAAACAGGTCGCCTCCGCGCGCTTCGGCGTGACGGCCGAGTACCTTGCCTCCGCGGATGTGTTGCAGATCAAGATGGCGCAGGGTGCGAAGCCCGGCGAGGGCGGCCAGTTGCCCGGTCACAAGGTGTCCGATTACATCGCGCGGTTGCGGTATTCGGTGCCTGGCGTTGGCCTCATTTCACCGCCTCCGCATCATGATATCTACTCGATCGAAGATCTGGCGCAGCTGATTCACGATTTGAAGAACGCGAATGCAAAAGCGGCAATTTCAGTGAAGCTCGTCTCGGAAGTCGGCGTCGGGACGGTTGCGGCCGGCGTAGCGAAGGCAAAAGCGGATCACGTGACGATTGCCGGACACGACGGCGGCACGGGCGCTTCCCCGTGGTCGTCGATCAAGCACGCCGGTACGCCGTGGGAACTGGGGCTTGCCGAAACGCAGCAGACGCTTGTGTTGAATCGCCTGCGCGGTCGCATCTCCGTGCAGGTCGACGGGCAGATGAAGACGGGCCGCGATGTCGCAGTGGGCGCGTTGCTCGGCGCGGACGAATTCGGTTTCGCAACAGCGCCGCTGATCGTCGAAGGCTGCATCATGATGCGCAAATGTCACTTGAACACGTGTCCTGTCGGTGTTGCGACGCAGGATCCCGTGCTGCGGCGGAAATTCACCGGGCAGCCGGAGCACGTCGTCAACTATTTCTTCTTCGTCGCGGAAGAGGTCCGGGAAATCATGGCGCAGCTCGGATTCCGCACGTTCGACGA
>JBPCLS010000385.1:0-5674 GCA_051003055.1 Casimicrobiaceae bacterium | reverse complement strand
AGCGCCTTGGTGAGCGACGGCAGCGCGACACCCAGCGCATCCGCCTTTTCCAGAATGATTTTCAGAAACGACGGCGTTCCCACGTAACCGTCGGGCTGCAGGTCGGCGATCGCCTGCACCTGCTGTTCGGTCTGGCCGATACCGGCCGGGAACACCGCGCAACCCAGCGCATGCGCGCCGGTTTCTAGCATCGATCCCGCTGGCGTGAAGTGATACGCAAAACAATTGTGAATGAGGTCGCCGGCGCGAAAACCTGCCGCGAACAGCGGGCGAGCGAGCCGCCAGTAATCGGCGCGCGCGCCTTCAGGTTCGTAAATGGGTCCTGGCGACGCGAACACGCGCTTCACCAGCGGCTTGTGCGCGCCCCAGCCAGCCGCAGCGAATCCCCCGAACGGACGCTGCGTTGGCTGCAACTCGACCAATTCGGATTTGCGGGTCACGGGCAGGCGCGCGAGCGCGGCAAGCGACACGATGTCGCTGGGTTCGACGTCGGCTAGCAGTCGCCCGAAGGCAGGGGCGTTGGCCTTCGCGTGGGCCAACTGCCGCGATAACTGCGCGAGCTGGTCGCGCAGGCGCTCTTCCGGGTCGCGCGTTTCCCGCGCATCGTAGTGATCGCTCAACCTAGTTTTCCGTGCGCTTGCTCGTCATCCCCGCGTATGCGCAGTCGAGCAACCGCCGATCAGGCTAGCCAGCGTTTGCGGCGGCGATAGTGCTTGACGTCGCGGAAGCTCCTGCGGCCCCCCGACGACAAGCCGAGGTAGAACTCCTTCACGTCCTCGTTCGACGCGAGCTCGCTCGCGATGCCATCCATCACCACGCGTCCGTTTTCCAGGATGTAGCCATAGTTGGCGTAACGCAGAGCAACCGTCGTGTTCTGTTCGGCCAAGAGAAACGACACGCGCTCCTTGGCGTTCAAGTCGCGCACGATCTCGAAAATCTCCTCGACAATCTGCGGCGCCAATCCCATCGACGGTTCGTCCAGCAAAATCATCGACGGATGCGCCATCAGCGCACGGCCGACGGCGGTCATCTGCTGTTCGCCACCGGACGTATAACCCGATTGGCTCGAACGCCGCAGCTTGAGCCGCGGGAAGTAGTGGTAAACGCGCTCCAGACTTGCGGCAATTTCCCCACGCGAGGCTTTGCGCGTAAACGCTCCGGTCAAGAGATTCTCCTCGACCGTCAGGTGCTGGAAACAGTGGCGCCCTTCCATCACCTGACACACGCCCATCCGTACGAGATCGTGGGTCGTCAGCCGATCGACGCGCTTTCCGTCGAACTCGATGGTGCCCTTGGTCACTTCGCCGCGCTCCGCGCGCAGCAGGTTGGAAATCGACTTCAACGTCGTGCTCTTGCCGGCCCCATTGGCGCCGAGCAGCGCGACGATCGTGCCTTTGGGAACTTCGAGCGAAACGCCTTTCAACACGAGGATCACATGGTCGTAGATGACCTCGATATTGTTGACCGACAGGTACGATGTGGCGGCGTCGGGTTGGGGCGCGGCGGCGGTGGCGGTCATGGAGTCGATAGAATCAGAAGAAACAGCGGCCCGACGAAACAGCGACCGCGAACAAACGCAAAACTGCTCAGACGGAAACCCGTCGGATTGAGCGTCGGCGCAGACGACGCTCCAATCCGGCGAGTTAGTACGTCATGCCGACGCGCCGGCGGCCCCGGCGCGTCCTGCGTGACGTATTAACTTTCTTTCGAGCAGTCGCGCGGCGTTATGTTCTTTTCCTTCGCGTACGCAGCCGCCGATTGTTCGATCATCGGGCGAACCAACTCACGGTCAGGGGTGATCCAGTCGGTGATGACCTTCCAGCCCTTGCCGTCCCACTGCTGGAACTTGACCGAGCCGCCGCCTTCGTGATCGGCACAGGTGACTTTGAGCGGTTGCATAAAGCCGGATGCGCCCAACTGCTTCAAACGCGCCTCGTCGATAGACAGATTCTCAAGACCCCACCGAATCTGCTCACCAGTCATCGGCTTCTTGCCGTACTTCTCCTGCGCTTTGCGGATCGCCTCGACCGTGAGAATGCCGTGAACGACGCCGCGGTTGTAGTAGATGCTGCCGATTCGCGCCTCGTCCTCCATCTCCCCCTTGCCCTTCGCGTAGACGTACTTCTTGATCTCTTGGACCACCGGGAAGTTGGCGCCTGCGACGTTGAAGCCGGCGGCGATATAACCCTTCGCTGCGTCACCCGCGGGGATCGTGTCCTCCTCCGCGCCGGACCACCACACGCCGATGACGTGATCGCGCGGGAAGCCGACCTTGGCCGCGCCTTTGAGCGCCACCGGATTCATGACGCCCCAGCCGCGCAGGATCACCCAGTCCGGCTTGATCTGGCGAACCTGCAGCCACTGCGCGCCTTGCTCGTTGCCCGGATGCGGGACCGGGATGTGCGTGACGGTGAAGCCATATTTCTTCGCTTGCGCGTCGAGGATAGGAATCGTTTCCTTGCCGTAGGCGGAGTCGTGATAGATGTTCACGATCTTCTTGCCCTTCAACTTGTCCATCCCGCCTTCCTTGCTCCCGATGAACTTTATCTTCGCGGTGTTTTGCGACCAGTAGTTCGTGATCAGCGGAAAAATGTAGGGGAACACCCGGCCGTCGCTGGCATCGGTGCGCCCGTAACCCACGGACACGATCGGAATCTTGTCGGTTGTGCCCTTGTCGATCAGCGAATACGTGATGCCGGTGGACAGCGGGTGGATCATCGTCGCGCCGGTGGGCCCCTTCTTCTTTGAGCGCTCGTAGCACTCGACGCCACGCGCGTTGTTGTACTCGGTCTCGCATTTCTCGTATGTCAGAGTGACGCCGTTCACGCCGCCGTCCCGGGCGTTGACCAAGTTTACGTAATCGATGAACCCGCCGAAAATGCCCGAACCGCCGGCGGCGTACGGTCCGACCCAATATCCATTCATCGGAATGAACTGCTCGTTCTGCGCCGTCGCAGCGGTGGCCGCGCCGAGCATGGTCAGGCCCAGCAGGACCCGTTTGATCGCTTTCATGGTGCTCCTCCTTAGGTAGAGATCTCCGTGCCGGAGTCTGGGGTTAAAGCTCAGATTGGACAGCATTGGCCAGACAGGATTCCATGTCAATGGGGAAACGGCCACAAGCGCAACTTCTCCTTGCCGATCTGCCAGAGGCGCGCCAACCCATGCGGCTCGACCGCCAGGAAGAAAATGATGAGTCCCCCGAACACGATAAGTTCGAGGTTCGACATGAGTCCTGGAGGAAGCGATATGCCCAGCGCCTGTTCCAGCGGATGCGCGATCGTGTTCAGAAAGATCGGGAGCAACACGATAAACGCAGCGCCCAGAAACGAGCCCAGAATGCTGCCGAGTCCGCCCAGGATGATCATGAACAGCACCCGAAACGAAAGATCGAGGTTGAAGCCTTCCGGTTCGACCGTGCCCAGATAGGCGAACGCGTACAGCGCCCCCGCGACGCCGCAGTAGAACGAACTGATGGCAAAGGCGAGCAGCTTGGCATGCATCAGCCGGATGCCGATCACCGAGGCAGCGACGTCCATGTCGCGCACCGCCATCCAGGCGCGGCCAATCGAGCTGCGGACCATGTTTTTTGCGGCCAGCGCGAGCAGTACGGCAATCGACAGCACCAGCAGGTATTTGGACAGCGGCGAAACGAACGAATAACCCAGAATCTCCATCGTCTGGGCACTGATGACCCCCGATGTGCTGTTGTTCGAAAACCAGGGGAAATGGGTCAGCGCCCAGACGACAAAAAATTGCGCGGCGAGGGTGGCGACCGCAAGATAGAAGCCTTTGATGCGCAGACTCGGCAGGCCGAACAAAAGACCAATGGCCGCCGCGCACACGCCACCCAGTGCGAAGGAGACAAGCAACGGCATCCAGGCGACGCGCAACTCGAAGTTGTAGGCCGCAAACGCGCCGACTGCCATGAACGCCGCAGTGCCGAGCGATAGTTGGCCGGCGTAACCGGTCAGAATGTTGAGGCCCAGCGCGGCCAGCGAAAAAATGAGGAATGGCACCAGAATCGCGGACAGCCAGTATTGGTCGGCAATGAACGGAACGACGAGATACGCGAATGCAATGACGCCAAATACGCCGATCCGATCCTGCAGGATCGGAAAGATCTGCTGGTCGCGGGCGTACGTTGTCTTGAACTGGCCGGCTTCGCGGTAGAGCATTGGAGTTCGAGTTTGGGGTTGCGACGTTGGGCGCTAGGCGTGCGCTTGGTCGTGGTTTTTGCGGTGAACGATCAAGGCTAGCCGCTGGACGCCCAACGGTTCACACGCGATCGATATGTTTTTCGCCGAACAGTCCTTCCGGCCGCACGAGCAGGAACAAAAGCGCCAGCACATACGGGAACCAGCCTTCGATCCCACCGCCGACGAGCGGTCCAATATAGACCTCCGCCAGCTTTTCGGACGCGCCGATGATGAGGCCCCCGACAATCGCCCCCGGAATCGACTCGAATCCGCCCAGGATCAGCACCGGCAGGGCCTTTAACGCCACGAATGTCAAGGCGAATTGGACGCCGTTGCGCGCCCCCCACAACAGTCCGGCGACCAGCGCGACGAACCCCGCCACCGACCATACGATGGCCCAGATCTGCTGCAATGGAATGCCGACGGCCAGCGCCGCCTGATGATCGTCGGCCACCGCGCGTAACGCACGTCCGATGCGGGTGCGGCTGAAGAAGAGGGCGAGCGATGTCACCAACACGGCCGCAATGCCCGCAGCCGACAGATCGAACTTCGACACGTTCATCCCCGTGTTGTCGGTGATCCAGCCAATCGGCTCGTCCTGAATGCCCAGATCGAGGCCGCGCACCTGGGCGCCCCACAGCAGTTGCGCGATGCCTTCGACGAGGAACGAGAGGCCAATCGTCGCCATGAACAGCGTGATCGGCGGTTGGTTGACCAGCGGCCGCAACACGATCCGCTCGGTTGCGAGGCCCAATACGATCATCGCACCCAGTGTCGCGATGAACGCGAGCCAGAACGGCAGCCCCATTTCCTGCATCCCGACAAAGGTCAGCGCGGCGAAGAACACCATCGCGCCCTGCGCGAAGTTGAAGACGCCCGACGCCTTGAAGATCAGCACGAAGCCCAACGCGACGAGCGAGTACATGACGCCCGACAGCAAACCTCCGATCAATACTTCAAAGAAAAAGCTCAATGCCGGTCCCCCGATGGCGAAGGAGCGTCCGCCCTCAAACGCACAACGCTACGCGATCCGGCATAAACCGCCGAATGCCAACGTCCAATCGCCTTCAATGCGCCACACCCAGGTACGCTTCGATAACCGCCTTATTGTTGCGTACATCGTCAGGCGTGCCGTCGGCAATCTTCTTCCCATAATCAAGCACAACGACCCGATCGGAAATATCCATCACGACACCCATGTCGTGCTCGATCAGCACGATCGTCGTTCCGTACTGCTCGTTCACGTCGAGGACGAACCGGCACATGTCCTGTTTCTCCTCGACGTTCATTCCCGCCATCGGTTCATCGAGCAGCAGGAGCGTCGGTTCCGCCGCCGGCGCGCGCGCAAGCTCGACGCGCTTTTGCAGACCGTAAGGAAGTCGCCCGACGGGGGTCTTGCGGATGTGCTGAATCTCCAGAAAGTCGATGACTTCCTCCACGCGGCGACGGTTCTCGAGCTCTTCGCGCCGTGCGCGGCC
>JBPCLS010000384.1:0-4954 GCA_051003055.1 Casimicrobiaceae bacterium | reverse complement strand
ATCACCAGGTATTCAGCACGTGTCGCGACGATCCGGCTCGCATTGTTGTCCTTGTCGGCGACGACCTGCAGGTTACGCCCAACGCCTAGGCCTTCGCCGGCCGCCGCGCGCGCACCCGCTGCCGCACGTTCGGCGGCTGAGGTTGGAGGCGTAGGAGCCTGGGGCGGAGGGACCGGAACGCCAGGCTGCGGCTGGGGTTGGAACGCCGGCGGACTGACGATGGGGCCCTGCTGCGTGCCGGGCGCCAACGTCGGGGGCCCGGGTGCCGACGGGGCTGCCGCGCGACCGCTGAACGCCTGCTGCAATAGAGGTGCCAGCTTTTCCGCGCGCTGGTTCTGAAGGTTGTACACGAAGAACTGCGGGCCCTGACCGTCGCCGCCTTTGTCCAGGCGCTCGATCCATTTTTTCGCTTCGTCCAGATACGCCGGTTGCGGCGTGATCACCAGCAGCGCATTCATCCGCTCAATCGGAATGATGCGCAAGATTCCGGTGAGCGGGCTCGTTTGCGGAGTGCCGATCACCTTGTCCAATTCCTGCATCACCGTTTTCACATCGGAATTTTGCAGGGGGAACACCCCTACCGACATGCCCGCCATCCAATCGATGTCGAACATGTCGATCGTGTCCATCAGGTTGCGCAGCTCGCGCTCGGTGCCGGCGAGGATCAGCAAGTTGCGTAATTCATCCACGCGTACCGCCTGCGCGTCTTTTACGAAGGGCTCCAAGAGCCGCATCATTTCGCGTACGCCGACGTAGCGCAGCGGCACGATTTGCACCGAGTATCCCGACGGCAACGCGCGCCGCGAAGTTCCGAGCTGCGGCACCGTATTCCCACGCACGGCATTCGCTGCCGGAACGACCTGATACAGGTTGCCGTTCTTGACCATCGTTGCGCCATTTGCGCGCAGCAACGTTTCCAGGGTTGACGCAAGCGCGTCGCGCGGGATGCCCGACGATGTGCGGATCGTGACGGTGCCGCCAACAGCGGGGTCGATCGAGTAGTTCTCGTTCAGGATATCGCCCAGGATGTTGCGAATGACCTCGCGCAGGTCGGCACCTTCGAAATTGAGGACGACCCCGCCGCCGGTCGGTTGTACGGGTGAGCCAGGAGGCAACGCGCCGCCGGGCTGCTGGCCCTTGACCAGCACGCCAGTGCCTTTGAATATTTTGGATTTTTCCCCTGCGACTGGTTCCGGGCCGCGCGCGGCGGCGTCGGCGAGCGCACGCGCTAGCGGGGAAGTCGTTTGATGCGGGATCGTGCGCGTGGTTGCCGCGGGATCGGTCGCAGGAACCGTTGCACACGCGGCGAGAAAAAGCGGCAGCGCATACAGCATGGCGCCGCGCAACAGGGTTCGGTTCGGCATTATTCTTGTTTAACTCTCTGCGCGCGTGTCACCGCGCGCCAATCGGCGATTATCTAGAAACACGCGTGCCCACGTTACCGGTCGCCGCACGTCTCGTCTCGACGTCCCGGAAAAACTTCAGCGGTTGCGCTGCTGATACTGCTGGTAAAGCTGCTGCCAGCGCGGGTCGGGCGGGGTTGCCGCCGGCGCATTCGCGCCCGGTGCGGCTGCCGCCGGTGCGTTCGGCGCGACCAGCGGAACGCGATTACGGCCGTCCGGCGCGGGTGCCCCCTCGTTCGTCTGGGCTTCGCGCGCGGCGCGCCGGCGCTCGGCAAGAATCCGGGACACTTCCGGCGCGGCTGGTGTTACGGCCTGTGGTGCGACGGCCTGCGGTGCGGGCGCCCCTGGAACCGCACCACCGGCTGCCACCTGCGGCAGCGGCGGTTGCGGAGTCGGCCTGGAGTTAGTCGTGACCTTGAGCAAAAGTTCCTCAGCTTCCTCGCCCATCGTCAGACGAACGCGATCCACCTTGACGTCAGCGACCAGCAATCCATCGATCGTTTCGCCTTGGACCACTCGGCGCGGCTTGCCGCCCTTCGTCTCGCGCAGGAACGCCGTCGCCTTGCCTTCGACCACGGTGGTTCCGGTGAGCGCGAACTGCCCGCGCTGCATTTTGGGCTTCGCAGTCTCGACAACGGCAACGGGGGCGGGTCGGCGAGTCGGATTGAACAGCGTCCGGCTGACCATCTCCCGCGTACCGCCCGCTGCGCTGTCGGGGACGTATTCCGGCAGCAGCGCGACGGCCACCGGCTGCGGCGTGGGCGCCGCGTCGGCAATCGGCGAGCGCGGGCTCGCGCGGCCCCAATTCGTTTCCCAGCCGATGACGCCCGTCAACAGCGCCAGGGGCAAGAGCCAGGCGACCAACGTCCGCAAGCGCGGCTCCAATGCATTCATCGCGTGCTCCTCTATTTCGCAGGCGCCGCCGGCTTGCCGGGCTCCGTGTAGGCCCAGGCCGACGCGTCGAGCTGCACGTTGTTGTCCGGTTCTTGCCCGGCTACCGGACGAAAGCCGCGGAATGCGTTCAATGGCCGCACGGTCAGATTATCGACGACGATATGCGGCTGCTGCGAGTCCAGCGCCTGCAAGATCTTGGCCAGCGCAGGGCTCGAGGCGAAGAATTGAACGTTCGCGGCGACGTTGCGAAACCGGCCGTCCTCGCGCGCGGCGGGGTTTTGGCTCGTCGTGATGCGGCCCCCATTAGTCTCGATCGCGGCGCGGACCATATCCTGTAGCTCCGCACCAGCGAGGTTCCCCGCCGTATTCTTCAAAAAAAAGCGGCGTCCGTCCTTTTCCTTCATGACCTCCATCGCGCGGCGCAGTTCGGGCGCCTGGGCGGCGACACGCCGATAGCGTTCGAGCCGGTCCGAGAGATCGCCGATCGCGGTGTCGTAATGCCGATGCAACAGCACGACTGGGCCAAACAGCAGGGCGAGTCCAGCCAACACGACCAGCAACAGCATCGCGATTGCCAACGTGCGTTGCTGCGCCGGCGACAACCGTGCGGCGAAGGCTCGGGTCATGGCTTCGCCTGAGGCGCGGAAGGCGCGGAAGGCGCGGCCGAATCGACGGCGGCAGGTGGTGCCGGTGCCGCCGATGCAGGAGCGCGCGGCGGAACCGCCGGCGCCGCGGGCGGGGATGCGGGCGGCGATGCAGCGGCACGCGACGGAACCACTGGCGCCGCGGGAGCCGTTGCGGATTCCGGAGTCGCGGCCGGCGGCGCGGGTGCATTCTCCGGGGCGGTGAGCGCAATCGCCCGTGGCGCGCTCAGCGGTTTCAATTGCGCACCGAGATCGAAGATTTCGCCCGGTCCGGGTTGAATCTTGGTTGTCGGCGAACGGGGTGCCGCTTGCGTAAATAGCTGCGATTCCTCGAACACGCCGACTAAGCGTCCCGCATTGGCGGTTTCACCGCGCAGCAGCACTTCGCGCTGGGTGTCCTTGCCGCGCGCTACACTTTTGAGCTCGAACTGCGTTAGCCACGTATCGTCGGGCAGCAATCTGGAAACATCATCGATCACCTGCACGATGCTGGGAAACGCGTACTTGTGCATCAGCGCGAAGTTGTAATCCCCAGCCTTGACTTCCAGATCCTGGCGCAGCGCTTCCGAAACCGCGGCTTGGCTCCGCGCCTGATCGGCAAGCCCGTTCAACGCAATCGCGCTTTCCCGCTTCTGCCAGAGCGGAATCAGGATTGCCGCCACTGCCAGGACGATGAGCAGCGCAAGCGGCAGCCAGAGCTGCCAGCGCTGCCACGCCGATTGCAACGGTCGCGCGTCGGGCGGCAGCAGGTTGAGTTGCGATGATGCGGCTTGCGCCGGCTCTTCTGGAACCACGGCCAATACGGTGGCGCCCCACGCGGCCGCGTGCGTTATCGCCGGATCGATCGCCGTGCGCCGCGCCGAGGCGAGATCGACTACGATTTCGTTCCGCACGAGATCGCGGCCAACGACGACGGCGTCGAAGTAGAGCTCGTCGGGTTTGAACGGCGTATGCCGATCGAGATCGTAGGCCAACGCCTGGCGCAGGTTCTCCTCGACCGCGGCGGGCAGTCTCACACTTTTGCGAAGGACGTCGCGCGGCAACAGCGCCACGATGACGCCGGGGCCGCCACCCGCGCCGCGCACGCCACCATACTTACCGCGGATCGAAGGCAACAGCGCCGAGCGACCCGCGCTTGCCACCGTTGCCGGGTCGCCGGTGAGCGGAATGGTCGCGGTGCGCTTCATCGCCGGACGCCCGCGGGCGAGCGCCGGCTGCCACAGAACCGCCTCCTGCCCTTCGAACACCAGGACCGGACGCATGCGGCGACGCTCGAGCGTGTTGGAGAGACCGGACGGCACGATCCCCGCCAGTTGTCCGATCCACCAGCGCCAGAAGCCGGCGAGCCCGCTGCGGCGCGCCAAAGTGTGCATGCGGGGGCCAGTTGCCCCCAAAGTCAATTCACGGTCGGACATTGGGTTCGCTTTTGGCCCCGCTTTTGTCACCGGCTGCGCCGGGTTCGCCATCGGCGGGAGCCGCCGGCAGCGGGGCGGAGGTCTCGTCCAGCCAAGCCAGCGCGATGAGCGGCCGGCGCGGATCTCCGGACGGCCGGAGGACGGCTTCGCGGACGAAGGTTACACCATCGGGAGCCTCGGCCCTCGCGCGAATGCGCCACGTTGGATTCGCCCCGACGGCGAGTCCCGACGCAGGCGGAAAGGGCGGAATCGGGAGCTTTGCCGCGATCGCCGCAGCGCGTTGCGTGAGGTACGCATCGACCGAATCGGGCGTCGCGTACGGCAAGGCGAGCAACACGTCGCGTGAGGCCGTAGCCGGGTTGATCCCGCCCTGCCGCGCGTGGACGGTCAGGCTTCCCGCAACCCGAGCGTAAAGAGCCGTCGTAATGCCGAGCACGCGCGCGAGTTCGGTCACCGTTTCGAAGCGCGAATTGGACGGACCGTACTTCAAGCCGGCCGCGCGATACTCGGGTTCTTCCGCACCATTGGGACGTCTCAAATCGTCGCGATCGCGCCAGTCGGCCACCGCTTCGACCAGGCGAGCTGTTTGTTCGGTGTC